>JAJDEH010000031.1 GCA_029259935.1 Planctomycetota bacterium | reverse complement strand
GGCGGGAATTAACTTCAGCAAATGCGACACAATAATACGGATCGTTTGGCCCATGATGAACAGGAGTAAACGGAGTCAGCAGAGGGAAGAAATCTCTGTTTTCTCTGGCTTCTCAGTGGACTTATTCTTGGTTGGCACCAGGCAGAATGAGTCTCGAGACGCCCTCGGTTAATTTCAGAGCATGGAAATTGATGATGAGTCTCAGAGGAATATCCAGCAGTTTCATGTAGCTGAGCAATTGAGCTTGGTGGATGGGATGCACTTTTTCAACCGCCTTCACTTCCACAAACAAGCACTGGTCAATCAGCAAATCGAATCGAAGCGGCTCCTCACTCACGGGAGAATTGCTTATAGCGGATCACAACACGGTCTTGACTTTGAACTCGATGACCTCGCATTTCCATCGTTAGACACCATTCGTAAATCGATTCGAGCAAACCAGGCCCTTTATCCTTGTGAACTTCGATGGCGGCCCCAATCACGTCATGAGTCATTCCAGCAGCTTGTGGGAATCGAGGATGCACGTTCGGTCCTTTCAGCAACAGAGCAGGCAGAGGAACCAGAGAATTCATCTCCGTTATCTCTGTTATCTCCTGTTCCATCAATCCAAGCCCTTCTGCTCCCCTCGAAAAAAGAGAGATCGTCTTGAGTCATCCTGGTCAACGGAGTTAGGGGCACAAGAAGTGCTGGAGTTATTTCCTGACCAGTCCTATAGGCAAAAACTCGCCAATCTTGAGTCCAGTTTTAGCGACCATCGGGAGCGGGTTTTTCAAGTCCGAGCGATAGCTCGTATTGGCTCGAGGCCCTGCCTCGTTAGAATAGTTTGGCCGCTCTTCAAAGTGAGACCTTCATGAAGTTGATCAGATTTGTGCTCAAGACGATGTCGTTTGCCCCCATGTCGATTTTGGTGGCGGTGATGACGATCATGCCGGCCGATCGATGCGCGGGACAAGGACGCGATTGGCGATTGGCGGAAGCCAATGGTTGGATCTACAACGACCTCGACGCGGGAATTCAACAAGCCCGCAAGCAGGGAAGGCCGTTGATGGTCGTGCTGCGGTGCCCTCCGTGAGCATCTTGTCAGGAAATCGACGATCAGGTTGTTCGTCGTGACAAGTCGCTGAAAGAACTCATGGACCAATTTGTTTGTGTGCGTCTTGTCCGTGGACAGGATTTCGATTTGTCCCTGTTTCAATTCGATCTCGATCAGTCGTTCGCCGTCTTTTTCCTCAACGCGGACAAAACCATTTACGGCCGCTATGGAACACGGAGTGACTTCCACGAAGCGGAGCGCGACATTTCGCTGGAAGGCTTGAGAAAGGCGATGGCCACGGCACTGGTGTGGCACCAAAACCTGGCCAAGTATGAAGAGCAACTCGCCGCCAAACGCGGACCGCGACCCAAGTACGCGTCGTTCGACCGCATCCCGACACGACAGGAAGGCAGACGGTTTCGTGCTTTTCGTGGAGGCTGTACGCATTGCCACGACATCCGCACGGCACGACAGTTTGCCTACTTCGATGCTGGACAACCGATTCCCGAAAAGGAGCTTTTTCCGTGGCCGCTGCCCGACGCCGCCGGTTGGGGTCTCGACCCAAAAGAAAAGGCGACCGTTCGGAAGATCTGGGAAAAATCACCAGCCCAGCGTGCCGGTTTCCGTGTCGGCGACGAGATCATCCATCTCGCGGGCCAGCCGATTCTCTCCCTGGCGGATGTGCAATGGGTCCTGCATCAGGCAAAGAGTGAAGACGTCTTACTCGCCGAAATCCGCCGCGACGGCAAGATGCTCAACATCGACATCACGCTGGACAAAGGCTGGCGGCGCAATGCGAACATTTCGTGGCGCCCCAGCACTCGTGTTTTGCGTCGCCGCTTTCTAAGCAGAATTCGATTTCAGGACTTAACACCCGCCGAGCGAGACAAGCTAGGCCTAAGTAGAACCAAGCTCGCGCTAGAAACGGGCTTGGTCATTTCCAAGTCTTCGGGCTTCCAGCGGGGCGACGTTGTGCTGGCCGTGGACGGCCAACAGGCGTACATGTCCGAGGGTGACCTGATCGCCTACATCGCACAAGAGAAACACGCCGGCGACAGTGTCAAGTTCACGCTGCTGCGCGCAGGCGAGCGGGTCGAAGTCACGCTCCCCATCAACTAGGCTGGCCATCCCGAAGTTAGTTCCAAGAACCGCGGGAGGTTAAACATCATGGAATTACAAGACACTGACGGCATGTCTTTAAATCCTCTCAACTTGGTGCCTGGCAAACGAGCTGTGGCCCCGTATCACCCGCCGTGTGAGTTGATCCGCGAAAGGCCCGCCGCCAGGGAGAGCACGGACACAGACCGCCAACCCACGCATCTAGTTGTACTACTTGATCGCAGAGGTCGGCAACCATTAAAAAGGCTGGCAATACTCCGGTCCAATCCTGCGATCCTCTTTCGCCAACGGCTTGAGAATCATTCTGCCAAACTCTTCATCTAGGCGAAGGCTTTGCGGCTCGGCTTGATCCCGTGCAGCCAATGCCGGTCGTGACGCTCGGCTTCGGCGGCCAAACTGACGGCTCGGCCCGCCGCGCGTCGGAACCAGCGGCCAAAATGCAGCACCGTTTCCACCCAGTGGTCGCTCGCCACGTGCAGCCGCTCCAAAATCGGAGCCAAGTCCGGCGGGATGCGGCCTCGCTTGCCCTTTCGAGCTTGCCGGCCCGTCCAATCGAGCAGGCGCAAATACTCGGTCAGCTTAACCGGCAGAAAGCCTTTGTTAGAAGCTCGCCGCGACTTGGCTGAACTCTTCGCATCCTGGCGCTCACGCAGTTCCACTGGACTCAGCCAACCGTCCGTCTGACCCACAGGCGTCGCACCGCTCTTCGGCGCAGCACCCTTGCCTGCGGGCGAGCGACCTTTCGCCCCGCCTTTCCGCGCCTGAATCCGATCATAAGCCGCCGTAAACCGGCTGCTCTCGGGAGTTTTCGCCACGCCCGCGCGAATCGGGTTCAAGTCGACATACACACTGCAAGCCAGAATCGCCGCCTCATCCAACAACCGTTGGCACTTGTAGCGCCCTTCCCAAAACCGCCCCGTGCATTCGTCTTCCTTGTTCGCTCGCCGGGCCACCGTTTCGCACAAACAACGCATGAACCAAGACAGGCTCGACAGTCGCTGACGCCGTTCCTCCAGCGCCTTCGAATCGGCCGTCAACATTTCCAATTCGTGAGCCCGAGGTTTGGCCGGACTGCCGTCTTCCTCGCGGCGACTGGGAAACACGTTCCACCATCGCCGAGCCACCTCTTGATCAGACCAAGCGGCCACGACATCCGGACGATTCCGCAACACGACATGAACATGGTTACTCATCACCGCAAAGCCGCAAACATCAATCCCAAACTGCCCCGCCAGAAACTCCAACCGCTGACGAATCCAGCCTTTACGATGATCAAAGTTCTTCCCGGAAAACGGATCTTCCCCACACAAGAACGCCCGCCGCACGCACCGATTCACGCAGTGGTACATGCCGACTTCCGTCTCGTCAATCAATTCCTGTCGCGGAATACGAGCCATCGGCCGCTCCTTCTATTCATCGATTTCGTCAAAAACTAACAAAGTTTGCGATGGAGTGCAACCAAAATATGGGTGGCCCCTTTCGTTTCGTTCTTTCTCTTTTTCCTTCTTTTTGCTTTCATCGTGCAAGTAACTCGGGCGAGGTTGACTCAATGTATTGTAGGTACGCGAGTAGAATAACCGGCTTACTGCACGCGGTCATGCCTCACTCGTCGTCGTTTCAGCATTCGTAGACTAATGAAAATTAACACGACGATGAATGGCAGCCACGGACCAGCGGCGACTATGACCAAGACAAGCGACTTTCCAAAGCCTTGTAAGACTTCGATTGAACGACCCCACGTCCGTCCGATTTCTGTTGAAAAGGATGGCGTTTGCGGCGGCACATAGTCGCGCTCCTCGCGAGCTGAAATTGCCACCGTTGTCATTGCCGTCACATTGTCGAAGTGCTTGACGCGACCTTCCATTCTTTCAATCTCTTCTCGGACCCGCGCCAGTTGTTCTTCGACGGCTAGGACGTCCTTAATGTCGCCTGTGTGCTTTTCGAGCAAGCCGAGAATTCGTTTTTCAAGTTCCTTCTTCGTGGCAATTCGTGTTTCCAGGTCAACGTATTCCTCGGTGACGTCTTGCGAGTTGGTTGATCGATTCTCGGGAGTGCCAAGTTCCACAACTTCGCGAAGGAACGCGTCGAGTGATTCGACCGGTATTCGCACGACCCACCGCGCCGATCGTGGCCGACCCTTTGGCTCGGAGATCTGTGAGTTGCCGATGTAGCCTTGAAATTGTTGAACCAATTCGCTCAACCGAGACTCCGCCGTCGTGATTTCATCGACCACGAGCGAGACATCGGCGGAGTGGATGATCTTTGAGGATGGCAGCGTCACCTTAGGGGGCACCTCGCTAACTTCACGCCCGCTGCTCGTACTGTTGCTAGAGTCGACGAGGACCACCGGTGCCAGTGCGGGCAAATAGGTGTCGCTAAAGACGTCGTTATAGCTGTGCATCGCCAACGTGGTTTGCATCATATTGTTGTTGTTCTGCGTACGTCGAGCCGCCTCGCGAGCATCACGTATGTCCTGGCCAATCAACAACGCCAATGCGGGAACAAGTAGAAGCAGGCTCGCAGCGACAACCACCGTATAAAATCGTCGACCTGGACGTTTCTCAATAGCCGGTTGATGTTCGACGGCGAGTTTCACGGCGGTCAGACTTTGTGCGCGATCCAATGCCCGATTCAGAGAATCTTCTGGCACGGGATTGCTGCGAACCTGCTCGACGGCCTGTCGAAGCCGGTCGGATTCCAACTCGTCCAGAACGCTTTCATGGGGATCGTTCACTTCGTGTGACATCGCTATTCGTCCTCTTTCATGTCCACAAGCAGTGTCTTGAGTTTCGAGCGCGCTTTGTGCAACGCCGTGGCGACGGCCGCTGGTGAAATCTTCAACGAACGGGCGATCTGCTCGTACGAGAGATCTTCAAAATATCGCAGGCAAAACACAGCCGCTTGTTGTTTCGGCAGACCGGCGATTGACTCGCGAAGCCGTGCTTCCAACTCATTGCCAATCGCAATCGCTTGGGGATCGTGATCGCCCGCCGCGGCAAATACATCATCAATCGGTACCGTGGATTTCCGTCGCCGCAGCCGATCCAGCGCACGAAATGTGGCGACGCGTCGCAAGAACGGGTCCCATTTCTTGACGGCTTTAGATGCCGCCGACTGTTGCACTTCGAGAAACACCTCTTGAACAATATCTTCCGCGTCCACGGCGTGGCCCAGGATGCGCCAGGCAACGCCAAAGACCGTCGCGCCGTGCCGGCGTACGAGATCGTTCCAGTCAATTTTCACTTGTTCGCTTTTTTGGCCAAACCAACGGAAATCTCTTCTTCACCTATAAAGACGAGTTCACATGGGTGAATGTAACCGATGAATTCAAGAGTTTTTTCGAATTCCTATGCGGGCGCGCAGCGCGTTAGCCCGGAGTTTTCATTAACCCCACGCATAAGTGCGTAAGTAAGGGAAAAGGGGCATGCGTCCCTCGCGAACCCATTGGGTGACTTAGAGCCTGGTCTAATCTAATCAAATGCGCAGCAGTTCCCGCGACTTCGGATGAGCGGCGAAGACCGTTCTCCCTTTTGAGCTTTCTATCGTTGGATCCGCGCCGGCCTCCAAAAGCACGTCGACCACAAAGGGTAAAAAGGGTCACCCATAGTCTATTGCAAGCGGGTCCGGGTTTGGTAGATTTTGACGGTTGTTCGAAAAAGAATCCCGCCCCATTCAGTACATCGTTCTTTTGCGACGATCGCTTTTTTGCGATAGAATCCAACTGGCAACGTCGTCCCCTTCGTTCGTGTCTTCAGAACTCACGATGGCCCCAGCCCGTGTGCTGAAGAGTGCCACCCATAGTTTAAACGACCGGACTGCATTTTTTCATGAGATTCTCCAAGCGATCTGCTCGGCAACTGATGAGCGGAGGTGGCGTTCCGGGGCCGCAGTGCTATTGCGGATGAAATAGGGGAATGCAAAGTTACTCATCCAGTTCCACGAATCAGCGGGAGGGCGTTAGGAGCCTGTTGAAAAACACGTAGGCCGGACCGAGGAGCAAAGCGACGACGTTCCGGCATCCTGCTGTCGAAAAGGGCCACCAATATTTTAAACGACCGGACTCTTCGTCTTTCGCGCACTTTTCGTCTTTCGCGCAAAATCTGGCCAGAACCCTGATTTCACGTCTATTTCCACCGTGGCCCCCTGCCGTGGTAGACTCTTGGATGCTCTTGCTGCCCTGCCCAGCCAAACACTCCAACGGATAACACCAACATGAAGCCGACGCTGCTCTCGACGTTCGTATTCGCTTTGCTTAACGCTGCCTACTGCGCAAGTGCGATGGCCGCGGACTGGCCGATGTGGCGGGGTGATGCCAGCCGCAGCGCGGCAACATCAGAGCAACTCGCCGCCGACTTACATCTTCAGTGGTCCCTCAAGCGTTCGGCATTGAAACCGGCATGGCCGGAAGATGTTCGTCTTCAATTTGATGCAAGCTTCGAGCCGATCGTCATGGGCAAGACCATGTACGTGAGTTCGTCAACCAATGACTCCGTGTCAGCTTACGACCTCGATTCGGGCAAACGGCTATGGCGATTCTTCCCGGACGGACCGGTTCGCTTTGCCCCCGTGGCCGCTGAGGGCTACGTCTATGCCGGATCGGACGATGGCAAACTTTATTGTTTGGATGCCAAAAGCGGGGAACTTGTGTGGCGGGTGAATGCCGCACCCTCGAACCGCCTGGCAATCGGAAGTGAGAGGCTCGTATCCGTATGGCCGGTCCGTGGCGGACCGGTACTCGTCGGCAATCGCCTCTACTTCACGTCGGGCGTCTGGCCATTTGAAGGCACTTCGATTCATAGCCTGGACACAAACACGATCGACCTGGATGCCATCGGCAGTTCGCGAGAATTGAGCGCCGACCACCTCACTTCTTCCGGCCTAAAGAACCTGGCACCGCAAGGCTATCTCGCGGCCAGCGGCAAGAACCTCTACATCCCGTGCGGTCGTGGAAACGTCTTTGCGATTGATCGCACCGCTGGAAAGAGCGTGCCGGTGAAGTACAGTGCCAAGGGACTGACCGACTATCACGCCGCCGCTTCCGATAACTGGGTGTTTCACGGTGACAAGGTTGTCGACGTCGCGGGCGGAGGCGAGTTGTCGATTGCTGCTCATCGGCCAGTTGCTCACGACGGAACGATTTACTTCACGAACAAGGGCAAAGCCGTCGCATTCGACCTCAAGAATCAGGAAACGGTTGAAAAGAAAGATCGTCGTGGGAAAACAGTCCAAGTCAAAGTCCCACGACAACTTTGGAGCCTTGATGGTCAGCCGATTACGACTATCCACTTGAAGGCCGGCAACCGCCTCTATTCCCACCAGAAGAATACCGTTGTCGCAATTGATATTCCCGCAGCCGAGGGCAAGGCCGGCGTTAGTTGGACCGCGACCGTCGAGGGTACACCGTCTTCAATGCTGGCCGCATCGGGGAAGCTCATCGTAGTCACGAAAGAAGGTGGCATCCACTGCTTTGGCGAGGCTGATGTTGAAGCCAAGACACACGTCGAGGGCGAAAGCCCGCTTGCAAGCGCCAATGACGAGTGGACCAAGAAGGCCGAGACGATCCTCAAGCAGCCAGGGGCCAGCGAGGGTTATTGTGTGGCGCTGGGCGTTGGCTCGGGCCGGCTCATTGAGGAACTGATCCGCCAATCCCGTCTTCACATTGTCGTCGTCGATCAAGACAAACAGAAAGTGGACTCGCTACGAAGACGCATGGACGCCCTGGGACTCTACGGTTCTCGTGTCGTTGCCCAAGTTGGTGACCCGCTCGAGGTGAATCTTCCACCGTACATGGCGAACCTCATCGTCTCGGAAAACGGCAATGACGCAGGAATAGGACGATCACAGTTTGCTCAGAAGATGTTTCAGGCTCTGCGACCGTATGGCGGGACAGCGTATCTTGAATCCTCCACCGAACAGCACGCCCTGTTGGCCGCTGCCGGTAGCACGTTACAAAACGCCTCGATTGAACGCGCCGGCGAAGCGACCATTCTGACGCGAGTGGGGGCGTTGCCTGGTTCAGCGGACTGGACGCACGAGTTCGGAAGCGCGGCCAACACGCTGAAGTCAGACGAAAAGCTCGTAAAGGCACCACTCGGCGTGCTGTGGTATGGCGGTCCAGCGTCCGACGGCAGTCTGTTCTACGATCGACATGAATGGGGTCCGAGCATCGCCGTCAAAGATGGCCGGATGTTTATTCAGGGTCCCGGCAAGCTAACCGCCGTGGATGTCTATACCGGACGGATTCTGTGGCAGAACAAGATTCCGAAAGGCAAGAGCCCAGGGCGCGGTTCCAACTGGGGTCCAACCGGCTACCACTTCGTCATTGCGGACGATGCCTTCTATCTGACCCACTTAGACAAGTGCGCGCGGATTGACCCGGCCACCGGAAAACAGCTCTCAACATTCGCACTTCCGGACAGCAAGGACCGATGGGGGCGAATTCGCGTCTGGAAGAACCAGATCATTGCCGCAGTGTTTACCGAAACGGAAGAACATGGTGTCCGTCCGTCGAAGCTAGTCTCGGTGGATCGGCACACCGGCAAGATCCTCTGGACCAAGGAATCGGATCTCAGCTTTCCACTGATCGCGATCGGACAAGGCAAAGTCTTCTGCTTTGAGGGCCGGCTAGAGGGGCTGTACGTCGGCAACAGCAAAACACGAATTCGCGGAGTGCCGAAATCCGACGCCTTTCTCTACGTAAACGCGTTTGACGCCAAGAGCGGAAAGCCGCTTTGGCGTAACACGACCTCGCGGTCTGCTTCCTGGGTTTCCTATTCCGAGAAGCATGATGTGCTTCTCGTTTCCAACAAGCACGGCATTGACGCCTGGCAGGGAAAGAGCGGCGGCGAACTGTGGAACAAAGTGGCGGAAGGCAAGGGTTTTCTGGGGCATCCGGAAAACTACTGGGACAAGGTGATCATCTGGAACGATCGGATTATCGACCAGCGTGGACCGGGCACGGCATACGACATTCGAACCGGCGAACCGATCATGCAGCCGCATCCCATCACTGGCAAGAATGAACCGTGGACGTTTACGAAGTCTGGCCACCATTGCAACTACGCCATCGCCAGTGAGCATCTAATGACGTTCCGCGCGGCGTCGGCTGGCTTTTGCGATTTGGCCAGCGGCGACACCGGACGGCTTGAGGGCTTCCGCCCAGGTTGCCGCAACAGCCTCATTCCGGCGAACGGCGTCTTGAACGCTCCCAACATGGCTCACGGCTGCGTATGCAGTTACTCAATCTTCACATCGCTTGCCCTTGTCCATGTGCCTCAAACGGAACTGTGGACTTACAGCGATCAAAAAGCGAGCGACGGCCCCGTGAAGCAACTTGGCATCAATTTCGGCGCGGTGGGAGATCGTCAGGCAGAGAACGGCACACTCTGGCTGAACTATCCGAATCAATCCAGCGGTTCCCCGTTGAAATTCCCCGTGAAAGTCTCGAGCGACAAACTCAAATTGTTCCGCGTACACTCTTCCACGATCCAAGGCGAAGCGTTGCCGTGGGTTGCATCCTCCGGCATCCGCGGCGTTAAGTCGGTCACGGTTCCCGTTGTTTCGGGCAAAGCCCCAGGCGCCGACAGTGAACGATCCTATACGGTTCGACTTTATTTCGCGGAACCCGACACGATCGCACTTGGCGAGAATGTCTTTGACGTCACAGTCCAGGGAGATCAAGTGCTTCGCGATTTCGACGTGGTTCGCGAGGCGAAGGGTCTCAAGAAGTCGGTCGTCAGGGAGTTCGCCGGCGTGAAGGCGACGCGCGAAATGAAAATCACGTTTGCGGCAACGCATGGCAACGCGCTTATTTCAGGGATTGAGGTTATGGCCGAGTAGTTGTTGCGCATTCACGTAGGCACGACGCCTATTCGCACGACTTACTCATCACCTGGAGTACCGAATGACGCAACCGCAAAAGAACACTGCACTCGCGTTTGCGATCGTTGCCGCGCTGATCTCGCTCCCACTCACATGGATGACCATCCGTGCAACACCGCAGATTCAAGGTGGCTTAGGCGATTTAGGTGAACTGTTCGGTGCGATGTTGGGTGAAATGACAGTCAATGTTACAGGACTCAGCGGCCATTTGACGTTTCCGTTCAAGACGCCAATTTGGTTAATCGTCGCCGTCGCGATCGCGGCAAATGTGCTTCAACTCATGCGCAATTCCAAGGTGTTTGCGATCCCGCGTTTCGCAGAATGGGTGGCCGCACTTGTTGCAATTGCTTGGATTGGTCTCGCCGTAACTCTTGCTCTGTTTTCTGGCAAGGCTACCATTGGTGTTGGTTCACTGCTAGGACTCGCCTCTGCCGTTATTCCGATTCTTTGTCTCGCTATCCCATCATCGAAGAAACCAGAATCTGATTCTGACTCCGATGGTTCTGGCGATTAGAATGAACTACGGCAAGCTGCATTTTTGCATGAGATTCTCCAAGCGATCTGCTCGGCAACCAATGAGCGGATGTGACGTGCGGGGGCTGATGGAGCCGCAGTGCTATTGCGGATGAAATGGCCTATCCACTTGATCCGGAACACTATTCAAATTGGCGGCAGCCAATCGCCGCATCGTTACCCCTCGACTAACGTCAAGGGCTCGCCGGAAACGCCACTCAGCCATCTGGCCCCACGAACTGCTCTTGAAGATCGCTTCAAAGGCATATGGGTTGCCCGGAGTTGCCCTTGCAATCAAAATATGGGTGGCCCTTTTCGAAAACCCACGGTATTGCGTTTCATTAAGCTGCAAGCATCCACGTCGTGATGCGATTCCGGCACTGGCACTCGTCGCCGCAAAGCGCACGCGTGACAACGCAAAGCTCACTTGGCCATCTATCCGACTGCGGACGATCTTCGCCAAATCCAACGGAACGCAATACGACTATCTTTGGTTCAAGACCCATACGAAAGGCACTAATCCCAATCGTTCTTCTTTCTCAAACGCTTGGTCCACGGTAATCTCTTTGACTCTCCCATTCTCCTCAACTAATTCAGCTTCCAGACGTATTACAAATGTCTTGAAACTTGCAACGGAGTCCGGAAGTGGTCTGGGAAGTTTGCAATACAATCGACGAAAATTATGCGTGACTAGTCCGTCTGCTGTTCCCCAAGTAGTTTCCATCGGGAATAGTTCAGCTTCCAATCCTTCGGTGAACTGCAGCGGAACGCTCCTATCTTCGTGAATGATGGCTTCCAGTGAATTCACTCGGATCGATGAATAAGGGCTATCGTGCGAAAAGTCGCCGCCAACAACCAGGTAATATGGTTCACCTTCAACTAGCCACGATATGCCATTCAGGTTATCCCCACGATCAGAAGTTGACGCTATACGCAATTGCAACAAGCCATTGCGGTTTGTGGACCGTTCGAATCTTTGATGTCGAAAAAAATAAACTCCACCAGACCAGAGCCAAAAAGCTCCGATCAAAACAACAATCACTATTCCGACGAGCCATAGTTTCCATGGCTTGGCAGAATTTCGAGTTTTGGACTGTCCTAGTTTCGCACTTGTCATCATTAACATTGATTGTTCCGAGCGATCAACTTTTGGCTAAAATCGATCGACTAGCTAATTCGACTGTAAGAGTTCCGCAACAAGGGTCTGAAAAAAGGTCTGATTCTGAAAGGACACAGCAACGCGCGCTGGGACTTCCTGATTTGCTGGTCATGCGGCGGGGAGTTAGTGTTCGACGTTACACTGCGGCAACGCTTGCTGGAGTTGCTCCACGGTTGTTTGTTCGACCGGTGTTCCTTTGAGGTTTACATATCTGAGACTCGTCAACTTGGCCAACGGCGAGAGGTCGCTTACCCGCGAGCCATCAAGGACCAGATATTCGAGCTTTGCCAATCCGACCAGCGCGGAGAGGTCGTGAACCTGCGTGTCTATCAGCTCCAGTCTTTCGAGCTTCGTCAACCCGCTCAGCGGCGAGAGGTCGCCTAGCTGCGAGCCCTCAATGTACACCTCTTCGAGACGGGTCAATTCTGCCAACGGCGTGAGGTCACTCACCTGCGTGCTGAATAGGCTTAACTCCTTCAGCTTCACCAGTCCGGCTAACGGCGAAAGGTCGTTCACGTCGCTATCATCAAGCGCCAACTCTTCGAGATTCGTCAACCCGGCCAACGTCGAAAGGTCCGTTACGTGCGTACTCCCCAGGTCCAGCCGTTTGAGGTTCGTCAATCGTGCCAGTGGCGACAGATCGCTCACCGATGTCTCGCCTAGGAACAAGGATTCGAGACTTGTTAAGCCCGCCAATGGGCTCACGTCTCTCACCTGAGTGTTGCTAACATCCAAGTATTCGAGTTCCGTCAAATCGGCCAATGGCGAAAGGTCGCTCACGCCCGTCCGCTCCAGGGTCAACCGGTTTAGACGCGTCAGCCCAGCCAGTGGCGACAAATCGCTGATCTGCGTTTTGCCAGCGTTCAGGCATCCCAGTCGCTTCGCGCTGGCCAACGGCGACAGAGAACTCACCGGAGTACCGCTGACATTCAAAAAATCGAGACGCGTCACATCCGCCAGCGGCGACAGGTCGCTGACCTTCGTCTCCTCAAGGCACAAGAATCTCAGCTCCGTCTTTTCTGCCAGCGGCGACAGATCACTCACTCCCGTACCACGAAGAGTCAAAACACTGAGGTGGGACATACCCGCCAGCGGCGACAAATCGCGCACCGTCGTATTGTCAAGGTCCAACTCTTCGAGCCGAGTCAAGCCAGCCAATGGTGACAGATCCCTCACGCTGGCGCCGTCAAGTTCCAACGATTCGAGGCGTGTCAACGCAGCGAAGTGCGATAGGTCTCTCACCTTGTGGGTGTGTAAGGCGACCCAGATCACGTTATCGAAGAAGTCGATTCCCAATCGGCTCCTCAACCATTCGGGGCCAGGAGGCTTGCCGTCAGCGACATAGCGGCCATCGTTGACCTCATAAGCGTACCACAACCTACCCTCCAGCTTCTGAATCCAAGCGACGGCCTCGCGCTGCTTCCGCGCTCGTTCCGCTTGCCAGCCCAACGTAACGCAAGCCACCAGCATCAACAGCAGCAAGCTGCGAAGACTAAACGACAACCAGCGCCGTTTTCGTGGGGGTTGATCTGCCATACAGTTCTCGACGGCCGCATTCGCTGCTGCCATCCTATCCGAGAATGCGAGCCATAACCACATTCCTGCTAGGCTTCGCTATCACCGTTTCTCCGCCCAAAGTTCCTGGTCCACGGTTGAGCTGAAATGGGCTAAAAAGGTCCGCCCGGGTGGCCCTTTTCGTCCCTTCAATCTAGGTCGACTATACAGTCCGACGGCTAGAGAAGATCCATTTGAACCCCCTCACCAACAACCTGACTCGTCAATTCGTACTCACTGTCAATTTCCAGGCGCAGCACTTTTCCGCAACTGAAATCATTGCAGTGACATACAAATGAACTTCCGTCAAAATGCGGTAGATCACGATATCCTGTTTCTTTCCTTATGGAGTCGCTACTCTCCGACGTCAACAAATGTTGACTCATTGGAAGAACGTGCTCCAATAACTCAACCATCTTATCAACTTCGTTTCGATTCGGGCGCGCGTCCTTCAAGAATCGCTGGACGGCTGGGTGACCGTTAGATACCACGTAAGTTTCAACACCATTTTGACAAATGGCGATGCAGAATTTCGGCCAACTGATCTTCGGCGTCCACGTCGAAATCTCGCATTCGCCACTATACAACGTCTCTTCACGTTCTACCGCTTCTCCCAGTTCCTGCTCGGCTAATGTTCTTGCGTCTTGCATCTTTTGACTCATCCGGGTTCCGGGTTCTTTGTGGGTGCGAATCATTACGTCCAGAAGTCGGTCCGAACGCGAACACAAATTTTGTCTTTCTGTTGCTTGAATATCCTGTATTGCTGCCTTCGTCGGTCCGAGTAAGCTACCTTTTTCTCGCACGCACAATAACCACAAAAGCTCGAAAAGGGCCACCCACGGTTTAGGCGACCGGACCGCATTTTCAAAAGAGCGTCTCCGAAAGATCGGCGCGGCAAGTAGTCAGCGGATGTGGCGGCCGAGGGGTGGTGAAACTCCAGGGTGGTCGCGGCTGAATTGGCCTAATCGTTCAAGCAGCAAGATAGAAAAATCATTCTGCCAAGCTCTTCATCTAGGCAAAGGCTTTGCGGCTCGGCCTGAGCCCGTGCCGGTCGCCAAGTCCGGCGGGATGCGGCCGTGTTTGTTTCTCCGAGCTTGCCGGCCTGTCCAATCCAGCAGTCGTAAGCACGACTAGTAGTGCCACCCATAGTCTAAACGATCGGACTCGTTTTCGTTTCTTCGTTTCGCTTTTGAGGTTCATGACCAACGATCTCCAACTGCGTTGCGATCCCACGCAAGATGATCGTCAATTCGCGCCGGATACAGCTAGAAGCTGACCTGGATGGTTCAAATGGGATGGCACGAGAAGAGCCCCTGGACTTCGATCAAATCTCACGCGTTACAGAGTGAGCAAAACCCCAGATCAATATGCGCCAGGGGAATGCAAAGTTACTCATCCAATTCCACGAATCAGCCGGAGGGCGTTAGCCCCGGTTTCTATCTCCAGGATACACGTGCCCGCCGAAGCAACCGCGGCTAACGCCGTTCGGCTGATTCCGTTCAGCTAATTCCGCGGAGCCTTGGGCGAAACGCCAAGAGCGTCTGCCGTTCGAAGCCCACGGCCCAAAGGGCGAAAAAGCGGAACAGGCGAACCGGCGCGCTTATTCTGGTTGTCGAATTGCGCGAACGCGCAATCAGGCGACTACTGCTTTACTCCAAACAATCGGCCAACCGAATAATAGACTTAAGGACGGCCAACTGCTGCCCAGGGGGCAGAGGGCAGCAAGGGTTGGCGCTTTTACAATCGCGAGCGAAGCCCCAGAGTCACGGCCACCCGCGCAGCATAAGAAAAAGAAATTCGCTGAAACGCTGAGGACGTTGGTCTTAACGACTCAATTGTGTTTTGCGGAACTAGTCTGCCCCCGCTCAATGGGAGGGGGCAGGAATTTGAGCTTCTCCCAAATTCCTCAAGCAGATACGATCCTCAATCAAAAAATGCCGGGGATTTTTGCAGGGAAATTCGTTCAAGCGGGCCATGAATTAAGAAACACCGGAAGAGCATTCCGCCAATGCGCAATCCAGCAAATCGCGATCTGAGCAGAAGGTTACTGCGAGTGGACGCCACGGTCCCCCCCGCCGAACGCAGGAACGTTGAGGTGTCGCCGCGCAAAAGCGAGATCACCGAGGACCAACGAGCGGAATCTCTGGCCGACCATGAAAAGCAAATCCTTGAGACGATCTCAACGTCAACTTCCCCAGACGGCGTCCTGACGGAACTGGTGGAATTGGTCGAATCTCAATTCGAGGAACTGACCTGTTCTATAATGTTGATGGACGGCAGCGGAACGCGACTGAGACGGGGTGCCGTGAGCAGCCTTCCAGACGCTTTTGTCCAGGCTATCGACGAATTGGGAATCGGGCCAAATGCTGGAGCGTGTGGGACAGCGGCCTTTCTGAATCAGCCCGTGATCGTTTCCGATATTGCCAGCAGCCCGCATTGCAAGGACATTTGCGACTTGGCCTCAAGGCAAGGATTCCGCGCTTGTTGGTCGAGTCCAATCCGTTCGCCTGTTGGGAGCGTGCTCGGGACGATCGCTGTGTACTACAAGCATCCACGAATCCCGGATGCCCACGAGAAGAAAATAATTGGCCGGGCCATTCATCTGGCGTCAATTGCGATCGAGCGAAAGCGTTCAAAGGACGCGATTGCCCGCGGTGAACAAAAGATACGTCGCACACAGCAAATTGCCCACGTCGGTAGCTTTGAATTAGCCCCGGACGCTTCACCGCGGTATTGGTCGGACGAATGTTGCCGAATCGTTGGTCTCGAACCAGACACCGCCATTCCATCTCGCAAACAGTTTTTGGATCAAGTTGTCCATCCCGATGATCGCGAGGTATCACGGCGAACCCTCAAGAAATCATTAGAGGAGCGGCGTCCTTTTAGCTACGAGTACCGGGTTCGGCGGCCAGACGGTTCCATCCGTTGGGTCCACAGTCGAGGCGAGCCAATCTGCGATGACATCGGACAAATCGTTTCGATCGAAGGCACTTTGCTGGATATTACGGAACGTAGGAAGGCCGAAGAGACGGCACGCGCATCTGAATTAAGAAGTCGCTCGATGTTTGAAGGTTCCCCGGTCTGCATCAAGATCATCGACCTTGATTTCCGGCTGCGGTACATGAGTGCGGCCGGGAAAAAGCAACTGAAGATCGCTGATGTCGAACCGCTTTACGGGAACACCTTTACTAGTTTTTATTCAGAGTCCTGGCAGGAGCCCGTCACCGAACATCTGGAACGAGCCAAGGCCGGCGAGACGTGCAGCTTGGAATGCCCGGTGTTGGACACGAACGGTGTTGAGCTGTGGTTCGACACGACGTTTGTTCCGGATCGTGATGAAGACGGGCGAGTCCAACAGCTCGTCGTCACATCCGTGAACATCACCGAACGTAGGAAGGCCGAAGTAGCGGCACGCGCTTCCGAGAGAAGAAGTCGCGCGATGCTTGAAGGTTCCCCGGTCTGCACCAAGATCATCGACCTTGATTTCCGGTTGCAGTACATGAGTGCAGCCGGGCAAAAGCAATTGAAAATCTCTGATGTCGAACCGCTTTACGGGACTCCCTTTCCTCCCGATTTATATCCCGAGCCCTGGCGGGCACCCGTCACCGAACATCTGGAACGGGCCAAGGCCGGCGAAACGTGCAGCTTGGAATGCCCGGTGTTGGATACGGAGGGTGTCGAAGTGTGGATCGACACGACGGTTGTGCCGGATCGTGATGAAGACGGGCGGGTCCAACAACTCGTCGTCACATCCGTGAACATCACCGAGCGCAGGAAGGCCGAGGAGAGAATCCGCCAGAGTGAAGAGGATTACCGCGCGCTGATGGAAAACCATCTTGTGGGCATCGCGGTCGTTACGGACGGTAGATTCGTGTTTGCAAACGAGCAAATGTGCAACATCGCGGACTGTGCGTTGTCGGAAATTCTGGGACGATCGTCCGCGGACGTTCTTGTCCCCATCGACAGGGAACGGAATTCGAATGAGGTTGCACTGCTGGAGAGTGGGGCAGCCGAAATCCAATCGGAACGCGAAGTCATCAGGAGCGATGGAACGAGCTGTCCCGTCGAAGTCGCGTCAAGAGCCATTCGATACCGAGACAAACCAGCCATATTGAGCGTTATCACGGACGTCACCGAGCGAAAAAAAGTTGAGGAGGAGACTCGAAAACACCGGGACGATTTGGCACACGTGTCGCGTCTCAGCACGATGGGGGAAATGGCGACCGGAATTGCCCACGAACTCAATCAGCCCCTCTCAGCCATTACACTGTACAGCTCTGCTGCAAAAACATTGGTCGAAAGATTGAATTCCGATGCGCGGGAGCTTCAAGAGACTCTCAGCAAACTGGAGGGCCAAGCGATTCGGGCCGGTGAAATCGTGCGGCGATTGCGGGAATTCGTGAAGAAGTCTGAACCCTTGCGCCTGCGGGTCGACCTCAACAAGATCGTCGAGGATGTGGCCAAGTTCGTCGATCCGGACATCCGCCAGGCTGAGACCAGCTTGGTTTTGAAACTCGACGATCCGTCTCCGAGCGTTGTTGTCGATGAGATTCAGATTCAGCAAGTCCTGGTGAATCTGATCAGGAATGCCATTGACGCCATGAGTGAGACCCCCATCGGCCAACGCAAAGTGACCGTTTCGACTCGAGTCCTGCAAAACGGCGACACGGAATTGATCGTGAGCGATGCTGGCAAAGGTCTTTCCGATGCCGAGTTGGAAGAAGCATTTGATACGTTCTATTCAACAAAGCAGGAAGGCATGGGAATGGGATTGCCAATTAGCCGTTCCATTGTTGAAGCACACGGCGGAAAACTGTGGTCGAAGTCGAATCTCGGTGCCGGCGCGACGTTTGGATTGACCATTCCTCCGGAAAGCGGTCATGAAATCGATCCAACTCCGGTCGTCTTTATCGTGGATGACGAACCTGTGATGCGAGATGCCTTGGGTCTCGTCGTGCGGTCCATGGGTCTCGCGGTGAAGTGCTTTTCGTCGGCCCACGATTTCCTCGACTTCATCGGCCCTTATGAATTCTCCGCCCCTGCCTGCCTGATCGCGGATGTGCAGATGCCCAAGATGAACGGCATTGAGTTTCTTGAACAACTCAACACAACGGGTAAGAAGCTCCCAGTGATCTTGATGACCGGCAACGGCGCATTGGGCGCTAGAGAAAAGGCAGCCAACCTCGGTGCCGCCGCGTTCTTTGAGAAACCATGTGACAGCCATGAGTTGGGCAAGTGCATCCGGCGGCTTGTCAAACCGACCGAGAATTGAGAATGGCGTTGGAAATGATGCCCAAACCAACCGTCTTCATCGTTGACGACGACCAAGCGATTCGCGATTCGTTGTCGCAACTCGTTCGATGCATGGGGTTGCAGGAAGAGACCTATGCCACGGCACGGGTTTTTCTCACTGCGTTGGATCCCTCGAGACCCGGTTGCTTAGTCACGGATATTCGCATGCCCGGGATGTCAGGCATCGACTTGCAGCAAGAGTTGCTGGCGGATGCGATCAAGCTACCAATCATTTTCATTTCTGGTCACGGCGACGTCCGAACGAGCGTTCGTGCCATGAAATCAGGTGCCGTCGATTTTCTCGAAAAACCTTATCGACCACGGCAATTGCAAAAGTGCATTCACTCCGCGATCAAATTGGACGCCAAATTGCGCGCGGAGACTGTTCGTCAAGAAGAGATTGAAGCGTCCTTCGCCCAACTCGACAAGGAAGAACTCGCCGTGATGGAAGGAGTTGTCTCGGGACAACTCATCAAAGTCATCGCATCGAGGCTCGAAGTCAGTAGGCGCACCGTTGAGATGCGCCTTGCCAGTTTGATGAAAAAACTCCGGGTAGACTCCCGCGCTGCATTGATAGGCCTGGCACTGTCAGCGAAGGACGCTCGCCAAGCGAAGCAAGACGCCTTCTCCCGACGCAATTTAAGGCCGGCTTGACAGGGATGTCTTTTCGACCCATGTCGGTGCATGAAATCCAGGCCACGGCCCGATCAGCCATGCGTCGCCGGCGGACAGATCAGGCTGTTTGACAGTGCCCAATCTGCAACCTAGCGTTCTCTGAGAAGTGGATCCGGACGAACCTGCGTCCATACTAGCCGGATGTTGCCTAAGGTGCCTTATGAAGACCAAGCCATCAACTATCATCGCCCTTTCGATGACCGCCATGACAATTCTTTTCGCCGTGACTGGTTGCCGGCCAGCTTTGACGGATAAGGACCGGAGCGCCATGTGGGGGGCCGTATCGTCGAATGAACTTGAAGAAGTCCAGCGACTGGTCGAAGAAGACGAGCGACGAGCTTATATGGACACCGACCGCAAAGGCGAATACACGGCACTTCATCACGCCATTTCATATAACAAAAATGACGTTCGAATCGCCGAGTATCTGTTGCTGAAGGGTGCTGACCCGAATACGCAAACGAATACTGGTTGGACGCCCTTACATACCGCGGTTTGGGATTCAAATCTCCCCGCGGTGGAATTGTTGATGAAGCACGGCGCGGACGTCACTTTGAAGGAATTCAAGAAGCAGGAGTCGCCGCTGGAAATGTCCCGGCGGTATGGCGGTAGTACGAGCCATATCACTGGCGCGATGGAGCGTTACCTGCAGTCGCAAAGCGTCGCCAGTCGGTGAGCACGAAGCGAGCGCGGGGATCGCCGTGGCGGCGGGAACATCGCCGATCAGCTTGCCCCAATCTTCCAGCGGGCGGTTGCTGGTCATCATCGCGCTTTTCAGTTCGTGGCGACGCATGATGATTTCGAACAGATACTCGCCGCCCTACCCGCGACGCAGCAGCGATATTACCAGGTGGACGAAGCAGTTGTCGCGAAGGCCCTCCGCTCCCGGCCGACGCCCAAACTCCCTCCCATGGAAGACGAATAGCCTGCATGCCCTCGTGCATACCCCCGGATCGTGTCCCGTTTTGACACGGATTGTCTCGACCAAGCGAATAGCCGAGACAGGGCTTCCTCGTGCAGAAGCGGCGGAAAATGCGAGGCGTTAGCGTTTTCGGTCGTGTCAGAACAGCACAAAACAAGCGGATGGGCTGGGATTCGAACCCAGGGTACGCTCTCACGTACAGCAGTTTTCAAGACTGCCGATGAATCTCCACAACCTACACCAGAACAACAGGTTACAGCAACACCGGTTAACGACTTGGCGCATTGCTTGGCGCTTCTGCCGCCCGATCTAGCGAAGGTGGTGGAGTCTTGGTCAACGCTGCCCAAAGCCGTGCAGACCGCTATCATCGCCATAATCGAGTCAACCCGTTGATTGCTGATTGCAGATTCTCGGTATCCCTCGCCAGCAGCGAATCTGCCGACTGCTCTTCGTGATGTGATCATAACGGTTGTGCAATCAGTCCAGTCCTAGCCTTTGTAAGGTGGATCGCATCGGCGACTCTTTCGTTGACGCGGCGAGTTCGTCCTCGTGATCGCCATAGAAATCCTCAATACTCGGGACATCGTAGTTGGACAGCGCCAGGTTGTGTCGAGCTAGCGTGACGAAGTGCTTGCTACCACATCATTTGCGTTCGATCGACGTGTTTTAACTCGCTTTCGGTGCGTTTTATCGCAAGTCAATGAAGACTCACGAGTTAATAAAGCTAGCACTCCCGAACTTGGCGCTGTCCAAGTAGATAATCACCAAATCGCCTGGCTGCTGATTGCGCTCCCACAGTGGCCCGAGCAGGCGCGCCACAAATCATGACTACGACGCAGCCGAAGTTGGAGCGGATCTTGCTCGTCACGCTGTTGCCACTCTTGGAACGCCTTCAGTCCACACCTTTGTGTGTGTGCTGGGTGGCGGTGCGAGCAATCTAGCGAGAACTCGCGCGGGAAAGTGAAGAATGTCGTGACGGGAAGCACGGAGGAAGATCTCGCGCGCCTCACTTCGTTCGTCGCTCCGCAGCTTGCCTCGTCCCTCGGCTACGCATGCGAAGCACTCTCTCGTTCGGCAAATACTTGGCTGGCTGAACTCACACAGCGCAAGCCCAGGTTGTTGAGACGAACACCCGGACCGCCCCTGAGGCGAAAAGCCGACCGCACGAGGCGAGCGAGGCCGGTCCAACAACCGCCGCGAATCACGCGAAGCGAGCCTTTCGATGGACCCTGCGGGTCAACAACGTTGTTGATGTCGTAGGTGCCGTACCAGTCGCTGCACCACTCCCAAA
>JAJDEH010000004.1 GCA_029259935.1 Planctomycetota bacterium | reverse complement strand
CTTCAGTTCATCACTGTACTCTCGCCGCTTCGAACGACGCTTCTTTCGAGTAGACTTCCGAGTCATTGTTACACTCCTTTGCAATTAGTTTAGCGGCTAAACTAAGCACTTGGAGTGTCCGGCAATTCGGCGCCACCTCATGATGTCGCTTTACCCGGAACGGACCACGCAATGGGCATGAGACTACGATTCTATCTTCTAGCGATCATTCTTGTTCTCGTCGTTTCGAATTTTGGCTGTCAACGACCGTCCATCGATTCGGCGGCGAGTGCTAACGAAAATGGCGAATCAAAACTCGGTGTTGACATTTGGCCAACCCAAGTCGCGTCCGAGGCTGAAATGGAAAAACTTGGGATGTTTCCTGTCGAATGGTACAGGTTCGAGCCCGGGCGGCTAAAAATCGCCAAGGGGGTTGAAAACCGGACGATGTTCAGTCCGACGCATCACTATGTCTACGGTTACGTTTACAACAAGGGTCTGGACGGTTGGACTCGTTTCCTAGCGTCAAACTTGGAAGGTGTCGGGAACGTCAGCATCTCCATTGATGATGAATTGGGTTACATCAACATCCTGGGAGCCGCGAACAACGATCTGAAGGGTCGACCGATTGTGTCGTATTCCCTGAAGGCGATATCTGATTCGGCACCCTACCGACCAAGGATGATCGCGGAACAAGGCGATCAACCGGGGCGTTGATGAGTCCTGCATTCGCTTCGCTCTTTACACAAAGTCGAAAGACCGCCTCACCGATCCAACTGGTTACGCAAACAACGCGACACATGTTACCGCCGCGTTTGTGAACAAATAGCGGATTAAGCGATCGGCGCACCTAAACCGACATGACGTGCCCTGACCATGCTTGACTTCATTTTTCGTCGCGGCACTTCTCGTTGCAGTGGTACTCTATGCCGGCATGCGAATCATTCGTGCCACAGGTGCCGGGATTTCGGCGAGAATCCGCACTTACGAATGTAAGGCAATCGAGCGATAAACCACGAGACATCGGGGAAGGGACCTACCGCGACGTGGGTGGATTTGGAAGAATTGCGGTTTTCGTTGTTCCTGACCGCCGACCCCCCACGAGCCGACTATCATGCCGGAATGCTGGCTGCGACCTAATCGTCGAGCGTTATCGCTGGGGCTTGCCATGCCATTGCTCTTGCTGCTGGCCGGAATTGCATTTCAAGTGCTGGCCGTGCGCGACCTCACGAACTGGTTTTATTGGGGACTGGCCTGGACGTTGATGTTGGTGGGCGTGACGATGGCGGCGATGCTGCTGTATTTCATGAGTATGCCTCGTTTGGCTTACGATCGAGGCAAGGTGCTTGCCTTTCTCGGTTCGTCCCAGCCGGCAAAGATTCCCGCCGAAATCGTGGAGTGTTTTTTCTTGGGGCAATCCGCGACCAAGGTCGGCGCGGGACAGCAGGAAAGCGAGACGGCCACGATCGTCGTGCGGCTGGCCGAAGCAGCCAAGGACTGGCACCATCGAGACGTGAAACCGGCACTAGGACGTTGGTGCGAAGGCTACATTACGATCCACGGAACATGGTGCGAACCGATCACCGCCGAGTTGCTCCAGCGCATGAATCGGCGGCTGGCCGAGGTACATCGAGAACAACGGACTGAGCAGACAAGCGAGGGCCCGCCATGACCCGTCTGTTGGTGAGCGTCCGCAGTGCCGAGGAGGCGATGGCGGCGCGTCTGGGCGGCGCGGACTTGATCGATATCAAGGAGCCGGCGTTGGGGTCGCTGGGCGCGGCCTCGGCCGAGGTTTGGAGCGACGTTGGCGAAGCGATTGCCGACCGCCCACTGAGCGTCGCCATGGGTGAACTGTTATCGGCTGATACCCACGAGCGGTTCATGCGTCTCCGCGAATTCAACTGCTTTCGCTATGCCAAAGTGGGATTGGCCGGATGTTTGGCGGGCACCGACTGGATGGAGCGCTGGCGGCAGTTGGCGGAGTTATTACCGTCGCCGACGCGAATGGTCGCCGTCGCTTACGCCGATCATCGACACGCGCAATCACCCTCGCCGGTGGACCTGTTGCAGTTTGCCACGGCGCACCGTTGCGCGGCGATTCTGATCGATACTCATGACAAGACGAAGGGAAATCTGCTCGACTTCATGCCGGTCGCCGAGCTGACTCCGTTTGTCGAGCAAGCCAAGCGGGCCGGGCTGCTCACGGTGCTGGCCGGGTCGTTGCAAGAAGACGGGATCCACGTGGTGTGCCGCGCCGCGCCGGACTTCGTCGCCGTTCGCGGCGCGGTTTGTCAAGGCGAACGAACCGCCGGCATCGAGGAAGGTCTTGTTCGTCGACTGGCGAATATTTTGAATACCGTGGAGTACAGCCACGGCGCGTGACCTCCGCTGTCCGGTACTGCACTACTACCCGGTCCTACAACGGGTCCTTTCCGCGTAACTGTCACAGGCCCAACGAAATTTCGGGGCAACTTCCGACGTATCCGCACCAATCAACAACAGATTTGAGGTGCGACGCGCGAGTGGTCGATATTCTCGATAGGCGAACCAGGGAGAGGATACCGATGTTCAAGTCGATCGCACTAGGAATTGGAATTTCACTTTGCGTTTTGGGCGGCGAGTTTTTGGTCGTCGAAAGCGTGGTGTTGGCAAAAGGCTCGGAGTCGTCCAGTCAATCCACCGCCCAGCCAACCGCCTTCGCGCCAGCGACCGGGCGTCGCGAATATACGCCGCCAGATTGGATGCCCTGGAGCTTGCTCTCCGCCGGCGCTGTCACCATCATCTATTCGTTCACCATCCCGCGCAGGATGGCCGCTTAGCAGCCTGCTGAAGAACGACTAAGCCGGACCGTGGAGCGCGGCGATGACGTTCCGGCATCCACGATTTCAGGGATAACCGAGGGACTGCCGGAGCAGCGTTTCGCTTGTTCCGGGCCTACACCTGCGCCTGTTTACGGACAAGTCCCGCGCCGACGTCGTGGTCCTTGGTCACGCCCGCCGTGTCCCGGTCTTCCCGCGCAGGACTCTCCATTCTCTTCCATCGAATGTAGTTCGAACCCGCCCTAGCCCTTGGGTTTGGTCACATTTTTTTATTTTTGTCAGTGTCGTTGTTTTGTGTTTTGATTTTTTGAGTTTGTGGTCTTGGCAAAGTTTATGCCGCAAGGCCCATAAGTTGGATTCGATGCGGGAAGCTGTACGGCCGTT
>JAJDEH010000300.1 GCA_029259935.1 Planctomycetota bacterium | reverse complement strand
CCCCTGGTTGCCATTATAAACTTATCCTTCGGGGCTGAAGAAACATGGTATATTAAACGACTCCGGATGCAAGCCCGATAAACATGCCGGCGGCCAAGGGACGTCGATAAAAATATATGGCCCAAATCAGCAGCGCGGCCGGAATCACATGCTCGACACGGCCCGTCATCTGCGCGGTGTAGGGCAGCATCAGGTACAAGGTCGCGACGCCGACACCCATCTTAACGTTGCCGAAATGATGGTAGCCAATCATCACGATGCCCAAGACTACGGCCAGATGCGCCAAGATCGCCATCAGCTTGGCGATGACGATGTAAGCATCCAATTGTTCGATATAAATCTGATCCTTGGAGGCAAACGACTTCTTGTTGATCGAAAAGAGTTGGCCTTCCTTGAGCAGATAAACCTTTTCCTCGTCGGACCGCACGAACTGTCCTTCGACCGGCTTGTCGTCTTTGCGATTCCACATTCTAAGATTCAGAATGTCCTCGTCGCCCGCCATGCCGACGGTGGGAATACTGGGCAGCCAGAAGATCAACGGGAAACCAGGACCGTGCCGAGAAAAGTGAACATCATCCGCGGGAATGGGAGTTCCCTTGGCCAGGCGTTGTCCACCCTGGGGACCTTCCAAATCGGCCCGCGTCGGCGGACTCATGATCACATTCGCCAACAAGAATACCAGCAACGAACAGCCCAAGAAGGTCAGGCCGCCGGCCGACAAATTCGGTTCAAGCAGCGGGCGGCGCGTCATCAGTGCGTCGAACAACATGCGAATTAAAAACAACACGCCGACCACGAACAGCCAGATGTACCCCGTTAGTTTCAGCCGCTGGCGCAGTTTTCTTGAGTCTCGCAACTTTTCGCGTTGTGTTAATTCAGCATTCGATAATTCAGCATTCGATAAATCGGGATTCTCCGACGCCTCGCTTTCGGTGGCGGCATCGGTTGCCACGAAGGGTGGTTCCGCGTCTGGTCCTATTGGATTGTCAACATCCTGGGAGGTCGCGCTTAACAGATCGTTTGCGTTCTGGTCCGCGTCGATCGCCTCCTCCGACGACGGCCCTTCGACGGTCGGGACCTGCACAGGCTGGTTTCGCATCCGCCCATCGGATTGCACGACCAGCAACATGCCGGGTGCCAACAGCACAATCAAGATCAAGTCGACGTTGCGCACGCTGAAGGTTCGGTTGAACTTGAAGTACAAGCCGATCATCAGCAGCGAGGAAAGGTACGCCCAAGTTACCGGGGCGATTTTTTCATATCCAAGCGGGAATTCGCTCATTGAAAGTCAACTAGGAGACGGGCCGACGGGGCTGTCCTTACCATGATAGAGTGGTCTGGCCGACGCTCAACCGTTACGGATCACATCGAACGACCTCAAACCCTGAAGCCGAGAGAACTTACGTAGGAATTAAAGAATAAGCCTTTTGGCAGGGAATTCAAGACGGACTGGGCGACGCGGGGCCGCATTTGCGTGCCTAGAATCTTGCCGTGTCCCCGCATAACCACGACATTCCTCATGGTCGTCTAGGTAGTCCTGGGGACTTGCCCTTCCAAGACGATGGGTTGGCGGAAATAAGGAGGGCGGCCGAATTTCGCGGCACAGTTGCCCTCCGCAACAAGCGATTCGCGGCATCGTAGAAAATCCGCAATTCGACCGAATCAATCCGGCCATTGTGCCGATCTATCTTGCTAGTTGTGAGATGGCTGTTCGCCAGACATCACCAGGATGGGACAGCCGAAAATGCTATATCGCGGCCATGGACTGCCTGCGGTCGATAATTGAACTACAATTAACGTAGACACTACTTTGCTCAGAATTTGAATGCATAAAAAACTCCCGGTCTGGAATTTCGGCAGAGGGACCAATATTTTTGGGTAGGCCAAGGTCAACTTAGTGGCTAGTGCAAAGCACGCCCGACCTTCGTCTGTCTCCCAGCAGCTCCACTCGCTGCAAATCAGTCGGGAGTTTTTGATAAAAGTCAGCCGCCGGAGATTTCGAGAATCGAAACTTCGGCGGCTTTCTTATGCGCTCATTTGGTCCGCGACGGCTCATGAGCCATGCTCGGCCGCGAAAGGCTTCTAGTCCGTTTGCCAAACTCTGAAATTGGCGTTTGTGATAATGAGTCTTCTTGGTTCGAGCGTCGATCTACGTGAACAGAACTTGGCCCGCTTGTTCCAGTCGCTGGCGTGCCATTTCGCAGTACTCCGGCACGCAATCGATGCCAAGATATTTCCTGCCCAGACGCTGCGCCACCAACGAGGTTGTTCCGCTCCCGGAGAACGGATCGAGGACGACGCCGCCTTCCGGGCAGGCCGCCCGAATGCAAGTTTCCACCAGCGATTCAGGAAACACCGCGAAATGGGCTTCTCGAAATTTCGATAAGGGAATGGACCATACGGTTCGCTTGTTGCGGCCTTTCGGATGAAACGCTTGGTCCCAACGGCCGTTGTGCAAGTTCGTGTCTCCGCCGTTCTTGCCGCTTTCGGGTGTGCCGCCGCGCTTGCCGAAGTGCCCGCGCCCGCCCTTCATGCGGCTCTTTTCGCTAAACGTCACGTGCGGCTCGCGTATCGCGTCGGCGTCGTAGTAATAGTCCTTCGTTTTGGAAAAGAAGAAGACATATTCGTGATCCGTCGTGGGCCGCGTCTTGACCGACGACGGCATCGCGTTCGGCTTGTGCCACACCACGTCGCTGCGCAAAATCCAGCCGATGTCTTTGAGTGCCAAGGCGACCCGCCACGGCATGCCCAGCAGTTCGCCGTCCAGGTATTTGTCTCCCAGCACGACCCACATTGACCCCGAGTCTTTGGTGACGCGATGCGCCTGGCGAAAGATGTCGACCAGCCGTGTGACATACTCCTCGGCGGTTGGCTCGATGCCCACCTGATCGACACCCGTATAGTCCCGCTGCCGGTAATAAGGGGGACTGGTCACAATGCAATCGACCAGGGATTCGGGAAATTCACTCAGCTTCGTCAGCGCGTCGCCGCAGTGAATTTGATTTACGAATTTGCCGTCTGATTTGGGTTTGGTTGGCATCCGTGTTTCCGTCTATAGTCCGTGTCGGTTTCAGCCTCAGTGATGGTGCGGCAGATGACCCCCTCTAACTCCCCTTGAAAAAGGGGGAGGACTGGATTCCCCTTGGTAAGACGGAGGATTACATTTTGTCGATGACGTCGATTCCCAGCAGCGAAAGTCCTTGCTTGATCGTTCGACCCGTTAAATCGCACAGTAGCAAACGGCTATTGCGGAGTTCGTCCGATTCGGCCTTGAGAACATGACACTGATCGAAAAACTTCGAAAACTGCTTTGCCAGATCGAACAAGTAGGCCGTCAGTTGATTGGGCCGAAAATCCTCGACGGCGTCGTGAAGTGCCTGTTCAAACCGCAGCAGTTCCACGGCGAGCTCCCGTTCGGCGGGCTCGGCTATGGAAATACTGTCGCCGGCTGAACGGACCTTTTCGATGTCGATCTTTCCTCGCTCAAAGATTCCTCGAGTCCGGGCGTAGGAGTACTGCATATAGGTCGCCGTGTTCCCATTGAGGGCGACCATCTTGTCGTAGCTGAACACATAATCGTTGGTGCGGTTGTGCGACAAGTCGGCGTACTTGATGGCCGCGTGGCCCACGACGTTCGCGATTCGATTTCGCTGTTCTTCCGACAACTCACCGCCGTCGAGCTTCGCTTCGTCGTTGTCCGAGACGACCTTATGGGCTCGGGCTACCGCTTCGTCGAGCAGCCCTTCCAGTCCCACGGTATCTCCCGACCGTGTCTTGTACGGCTTACCGTCGTTGCCAAGTACCGTGCCAAAGCTGATGTGTTGCAGCTCGACTTGGTCGTATCCCCAAAGTCGGACGGCGGCAAACAGCTTTTCGAAATGTTCGCTCTGCCGATGATCGACCACATACAAAATCGCATCCGGCTTCCAGTTTGCCATTCGATAGCGAATCGTCGCCAGATCGGTGGTCGCATACAGGAAGGCACCGTCTTGTTTGCGGATCAGCATCGGCGTTTCAAAGCCGTCCATGAACACACAAATCGCCCCGTCGCTGGTTTCGGCGAGGCCGCGACTTTCGAAATCGTCAACCACCGCGCCAAGCTGATCGTGGTAAAAACTCTCGCCATGCTCGTGGTCGAATTGAATATCCAGCCGCTTGTAAACGATTTGGATTTCATCGCGACAGTTCGGCAAGAAGTCATGCCACAGTTTGTTGTTTTCGGCGTCGCCAGCGTGCAGCTTGGCGGTTTCTTTCAGGACGGCGTCTGGAATGTCGCTGTGCTGTTTTGCAATGGCAAACAGTTCAGGCTCTGCTTCGACCTGAGCAATCATGCTCTTGAGCCCGTTGCAATCGGCGCAAGATTCGAACAGTTTTTCCTCAAGCCTTCGCAAATCCTTTCGCGCCTTTTTCTGAGCCGATTTGTCGCCGACTTCGGCCTGCGACTTGGAGTCGGCCACAGTCTTTTCCTGCTGGGCGATTTCTGCCTCAAGAATCGGAATTCGTTGTTTGGCTTTGTGATAATCGACGAGTCGATTCACGAATTTGTAGAGCCGCCCTAGTTCGGCCACCGGCGATTCTTCGTAGGCGCTGGGGTCGACGAAGTGCTTATAGCCGTAGATGATCATCCCAAACTGCGTGCCCCAGTCGCCCAAGTGATTGTCGGTGATCACTTGGTGGCCCAGAAACCGTAGCGTTCGCGCCAGCGCATCGCCGATCACCGTCGACCGAATGTGCCCGACGTGCATCGGCTTGGCGACATTGGGCGATGAATAGTCAACTACATACGTTTTCGGCTCTTCAACTCGCGCGATGCCGAGGCGATCGTCGGCGAGCATTTCCGCCAATTGGCTCGTGATCCAATCATCACGCAATCGTAGATTGATGAAGCCGGGGCCCGCGACTTCGGGCGGATCACAGAAATCATTGACATCCACGTCGTTAACCACCTGAGCGGCAACTTCCGGTGAATCCTTGGGGGTCTTCCCAAGCCGCTTGCTCAAGGGCATCGCAAAGTTGGCTTGGTAATCGCCAAACTTCGAATCCTGCGCGGATCGGATCATCTGCAGCAAGTCGCTGGGGTCGTCCACCAATTTGGCCAGCACCGGCCGGAAACGGCTCTTGAGTTTCGTGAGAATGTTCATTAGATATCGCGTAGCACGTCCGTGAGGTCCACGCGGTCGGCGTCGGCCCAGAGATTTTCCAAGCTGTAGAAGGCGCGCGTCTCTTCGTCAAACAGATGAATCACGACGGTGCCATAATCGAGTACGATCCAGCGGCTTTCGCTGTATCCTTCGATGTTCATCCGCTTGTCGCTCAAGTCGTCTTCCAGCTTGTGATCGATCTCTTCGCTCATCGCATGCAGTTGCCGCCGGCTAGTCCCGGTGGCGAGGACGAAATAATCAAACAATGCCGTGTGCCGGGCCATGTCCAGTACGACGACGTCCTGCCCGCGGTTTTCGGCCGCCGTACGGGCCGCCGCCAGCGCAAGCTGCAGGCTGCGCTGGGGATTGGCCCGCGAAATGGCTGCATAAGATTCTGAGGAAGAGTCCACGAATGCTCCTTGAGAATGATCTATTCCAAACTTCCACCTATTCTAACCTCGTTAGACTATCTTGCCACCGGGAAGGTTCACGGCGACGACCAACCCGCGCACACCGCTCGTGGTTTCCGCGCGAATTCGATTCGGGGGCTTTTCTCGTCCGACGCCACCCGATACGCTGATTTCCTTTCCGCTACCTATCCATTTTCGCGCAGGTTGTATTCATGTCTTACGGCCAACCTCCGACCGGCCCCTATAACCCCAATCCTTACCTGCAGTCGGGACCCAGCAGGCCCACCCGCCGCGGTGGCATCCCCTGGTGGGTCTGGGTATTGATGGGAGCCGGGGGCATGGCGGTTCTTGCTTGCTGTGGAGTTTGTGGGGGGATCCTGTACCTTGGCGGATCCGAGATTGAAAATGAAGTGGCGGCCGAACTACGCGACAATCCGGCGTTGGTTGAACACATCGGTGAACTGGAAGATCTGAGTTACAACTTCAACGACACCTATGTCAAATACGCGGAAGAAGACTCTATTGAAGTCTTCGACGTCCGCGGCAGTAAAGGCTCCGGCAAAATCACGGTCAGTTCCGAAACAAGCATCACTGATGAACTCGAAATCATTTGGGCGAAACTAGAAACAGACTCGGGTGACGAAGTGACCTTGGTTGGCGAGCCGGAATTTTAATCCGCGTTGAAGAACATCAAGCCAACGCGAGTTCTTCTATATTGGCGCAAGATAATCTATCCAGCGTTGGACCACGAGTTTGAGATTCACGTCCAAGATTCAAATGCGACGCGGCAACAGCTCCTCGCACAAATCGAACCAGGTGGTCGCGTTCGGCCTGCATGTCCCGAAACGTGGAAGAAATAAAGACGCGGACTGTTTGCCACTCAGTAGTCATGCTTAACCGGCGATTGGAAACCGAAACGCAAGGCGCGCCCAAGTTTTCATGAACGCCCACCAGGCCGTTCGGTTGGAGGGTCCGCCGATTGAAAAGCCTTGATGACGGCGGAATTATCTAGTTGGCCGAATCCCTGCTCAACTAGCGCGTCCAGCAGTTGGGCGTGAAGTTCCGAAAGCGGCAGACTCGCGCCCGACTTTCGCCCGCTCTCTAGAATCAATCGCACGTCTTTAAGGTGCTGGGCCAAACGGGCCTGTGGCTCAAAATCCTCGTCGATCATTTTCCGGCCTTTGTGATCCATGGCGCGCGAGTGGGCCGGACCGCTTTGCAACACATCGAGCGCGGTATCGGCGTCGATGCCAGACTTGCGGGCGAAAGAAAGCGCTTCCGCCAGGACGGCACGGTTGAGTCCCAATGCAAGATTGACAACTAGTTTCATTCGCGCCCCGTTGCCACAACCGCCTATGTAAAACGAGCGTTTGGCGAACGTTCGCAACAAATCACCAACAGCTTCGTAGGCCGCTTCACTTCCGCCGACCATGACAATGGCTTGGCCTTCGCGAACCATCTGGCTCGACCCGGCGACCGTCGCATCGAGATATTCAATATCGCGAATCGACAAGTCCCGACCGATTGTTTCGGTTGCGTCGGGGCTTCCCGTGGTGGTATCAACGACGATCGCTCCCGATTTCAAATCGTCGCCGCATTGCTGAATCACACGGGCCACGACATCGGAGTGAGGTAAGCTCAACAGGACCCGCCGACAATTCTGAAATACCTCGCTGGGCGATTCAGAAAATCGGCCGCCTGATTCGCGCAGGGCCGCGCCTCGCGTCGAATCCACGTCGTGGCCGATCACCCGAAAACCGCCCTGCAGCAGACGTTCCGCGAGGGCCGTTCCCAGCAGGCCAACGCCGATCAATCCCACGGTTTCTGGCATGACGAGCCGCGACTTCCCTAATTTCAGTTGGAAACGAGATGCTGCTTGACCAACGACCAATCGATGTCGACCCCCAATCCCGGTTGGTCCGTGATGGTCGTGATCGGTCCTTCGATGTGAATCGGATTCTTGGCGATGCTGAATTCGTGATAGGCCGGGCCCAACACATCGCCGGGATAATCTTCGATTCGCATGTTCTGTGTGGCGACGATCAAATGGCACATGGCCGCGGTGGCCGGCTCGTACTCCAAGTTGGAACCGATCGAACAAGCCACTCCATGCTGGGCCGCGAACTCGGCAATCTGCTTCGACTTCAAGATGCCGCCGTTCTTGCCTGGGTAGAGGCTGATTACGTCGCAGCAGTCGTTGCGGATCAACTCTTGGGCGTGCACCAAGTCAAAGCAAATGTCATCGGCCATGATCTTGGGCGTCACTTCGCGGCGGACGTGTGCCATCGCTCCGTAATCACCATCCGGCGTCGGCTGTTCCATCAGGGCGACATTGCAGGCCTCAAGTTCGTGCAGGCAATGAATGGCCGTATCGGCTTGCCACCCGCAGTTGGCGTCGAGCACCAACGCCTTGTCCGGACCGATCACTTCGCGGACCGCGCGAACGCGAGCGATATCGTCTTCCGCTTTTCCGCCAACTTTGACTTTGATGGTGGTGAAACCTTGTTCGATTAGCTCGGCCGCCCGTTTCGCAGCGCGCTCGGGATCATAAGCGCCCATTGAAAAGCGGCTGCGAATTGACGGATCGCGGCAGGCGCCCCCAAGCAATTCGTAGACCGGTTTACCTTCGACTTTACCGCGGATGTCCCAGCATGCCATGTCGATCGCCGATTTGGCAAACCAATTGTGGCGGGCGGCGGCATCCATCTTGGCATGAACTTGAGCCAGATCGGTCGGATCCAGTCCGATAAGCAAGGGCGCGAAGATCTTCTCGATCAATGCCTGGCAGCCCCACACTGTCTCGCCGCTCCAACGTTCCGACACCGTCGCCTCGCCGACGCCTTCGCATCCGTCGTCGGTGGTCACGCGGACGAGTACATACTCCGACACGTCGTGGCGGCCGAGCGCCGTGATCATCAGATACTCGGGTTTCAAGGGAATGCGAACGGCGAACGTTTCAATGGATGTAATCTTCATGGTTTTTTTATTGCTGAAATCGATGGAGGACATTGGAAGTAATTTTGGACACGGCCTCGTCCACCAACAGCGAACTTGGCCAACAGATCGAGCCCACGGAGAACACAGCCCCGCCGCCGCCCGGTTCATGGATCACGATCTCGCCGCCGCCTTCGTCCGGATTGAGGCCCTTGGCGAGCAGCTTGGTATTGGCCGGCGAGCTAGGAGTGATCTTATCGGTCTCGTGACCCGATGCCCCACCGGGAATGCGCTGATGCTGGCTCGGCTTGCCAAAGATACTGCCGTTTTCCAACGCCGTGCCTTCGAAGATCCAGTGCGAACTGTCGATCACACGATAGGGCGCGGCCGTCATGATCGCCCGATCGTCGTAGGCCACACCCAGCAGATTCGCTTCGGATTCGTGTCGCAGATGAAAACGGCTTTCGGCCTTGTTGTCGGGTTGTTGCAAGCGGCGGACATCGTCGTTGCGGTAGATACAAGTTTGCTCGTCAAGGAACTCAACATCGCAATTCAGGCCGTTGCCTCCCAAATACATCAGCCGGCCACCCCGCTCGAAGACCCAACTCTTTAATTTGAAATACATCTCGCTGGACCAGTATTCCGGATGCGTTGTGATTACCAGCACTTGGTAGTCGTCCAGCCTCAAGGCGTCGAAGTGAAATTGGGTTTCGGCGTACAGGTCGTAATCGAATCCTTCTCGCTCCAGCCAGGCCAAGAAGCGCCATTCGGCCGGCGCGATGTGACAAGCCGCGCGGCCTTCGATCGGATCGGTCGCCTCGTCATTTTCAGGGACATGGCAGATCGGCTCGGGACGATCGAACGACAGCGGATCGTAGTCTTGAGTGCGATAGACCGTATGATCACGATTCGTGTAACGATCGAGATCCAAGCGGGCGTTCACGGTCGGCGTCGCGGGCAACTGGTCGGGATGAATATAGTTGCTGCGACCGCCAAAGTTGTTGTACGCATTCCAAGTGATATTCGATGCCAACACGGCTACTTTGGAGCATGGCCTCGCCGGGGCGACAATCCAGGGGAAGGAAAAGAACTGGCCCGATTCGGTCTTGGCATGAAAGTAGTAGAGCCCGGACTTTTCGGGAGCGACCACGTATTGCTTGTGATGAGGACTGGCGTAACCGAACTTGTTCCACTGGACACCGGTTTGCGTATAGTCGCCGTCAGGAGTGATTTGCACGGTCGCGCGCGGTCCGTGCTCGTCGAACCAACCGATGGGTCGGACCAGTTCCTTCTTCCAACCGTAGCGCCACAAATCGAGCTTGTAAGCTTCGTGGGAATGGACGCGAAATTCCGCTTTCTCGCCCGATTTGACCCACTTGGGCCAGGCGTAGCCCAGCAGGCAGTCCTTCAACAGGCGAAAGTGATGCGGCGTCGGCCCGCCGATGTCTAGTTCCATGCGTTTGCTGCCGTAGCCCGCCTTGGCCAACGTCACGCGATAAGAACCGGGCTCTAGATCGGCGTGAACCGCTCCCGATGCCCGCGAACGCACTTCAAGCGATACCGAGTCCGACTCAAATTCCACCTGCACATCCGGCAACGCGACGTAACGTTCGTCGCTCACATATCCAACTAACACGGGCTGTACCTTGCCTTTCTGACTCGCGGGGCCGTACTGCATTTTCAACGAGCAGCACGAATAATCCCGCGCCAGATAACGCAGTTCAAGTAGCCACACGACGAAAAGTCGGTTCGATCGCCGCGATGTGCATCCGAGAGACGCTACGGCTTGATCGGAAACTGGGGCAGCATGCGGGCTTCCAGGATATCCAGTTTCACCTCTTGATAGTCCAGCCTGTCGCAGACCACCGCGAAGAATGCGTTGAGCATGGCGCTGGCGACGGCCATGTTGGTGAACAGAATTTGCGGCGTCGACTTTACCAATTCGCCGCAACTCAGTTCATGAGGTAATTTTTCCTTGGTCGCCGTGATTTCCGGGTGATAGCGCGTGATGGGGACGGTGTGGTCTTCCCCGCCGCGGCGAAGGGCCACTTGCACGTTTCCGTAGGTTCCCAATTCCTTCGGCGGATTGACGCCTTCGTTGCCGCCGCTGATCAGCGTGGCATCGGACAATTGCTGCCAGCGCTGCGAGACCAGTTTTCGAGTCGGGTGGTTGTCGACGCAGACAAAAGAATAGTCGCCCGGTTTCAGCAATTTCGAAATATTTTCGGGTTGAAGAAACTCGGGGATGGAAACGACCGTCAGGTTGGTTGGCCCCAGCAGGTCCAAAACCTCCTTGGCTTTCACGTCCGCCTTGTTTCCCAGGTTGCGGAACATTTGCCGTTGGGCATTTTCCGGTTCGTATTTGTCGCCATCCACCAGCACCAGCCGATACGAACCGCCCATGCTGTGCAGAAACATCGCCAGCGGATGGACCAGTGCCGTACCAATGCCGCCCAGGCCCACCACGACGAATCGCGCGCCATCCTCGATTTGACATTTGAGCCCTTCAGTCGCTTGTTGGTCTTTGATCATTTCTTTTGCTCTCATGTTCACCGCCTCTGACCTAGGCACCGTACCAGCCGCCGCCGTTCGAGCCACCGCTGTTCGAGCCGCCGGTGCCCCACGTGTCGTTACTTCCCGCCGAGTCACTCCAGGAAAAGCCGCGGGAGCGATTCACCTTGACTTTGACTTGCTTCAGCCATTTCTCGGGAATTTCGGTTCGGCGCTGACGGTAGCCGCGAAACAGTTGGTCGAACTGCATGCGGAAACGAGTCCCGTCGACGGAGACTTCCACGTGAAAGTCGGGTGCCTCGCGCTCGATGTGGCCCACCACGGCATGCACACCATCGCGGTATTTTTCGTCGTGTTCGTCCGTGAATGAGGTGTACGCGCCAAAGTCGCAATGGCAATGAATGTCGGCAATCAGCAAGTGATCGCGAGGCATCGGAATCGGCAACTCGTAGGTTACGTCCAGCGCCGAACGCACACCCGACCGTGATTCCCACACCGTGGCCTCTTGCTCGGGCACCCACAGCTTGTAGCGCTGGCGGCTCTGATTCCAAAACAGCAGCACGATCGATTCGGAACCGTGATCTTGATAGACACGGTCAAAGAAACCGACGATATACTCCAGCGCCGCGACCCCCAGCTTGGGATAGCGAATCTGACAGGCCGACCGATGTTCCGCCAGGTAACGCGGCGCGCGGGGCGCGGGCACGTCGCTGGAGAAGAACGGGTGATTGCGTCCCATGAACAGTCCATTGGAGGTCATCCAATAGAACATCTCGTCCTTGGGGCGTGGCATATCCTCGCTGGTCTTCAGGTAAATTGGAACTTGCTTCACCTCAGTCTCCTAGTGCTTGAACCATGGCGACAACGTCAAAACGCCACTTCATCCGTTGCCTGAACGAAATTCAACAAACGCGTGGGAATGTCTGGTGTCGAACGGGGCCTCGCTTGTTGCAGATGGCCTGGCAGTCCCTCCACGCATTCCCCCGATTCCTGGAGCAAGGCTTCCATGATCTGGCCCACGTTCAGCGGTGCGGGTTTCCAGGCGATGCCCAGCGCGAAGGCGTCGTTTTTCTTGGAGGCCTTTTCCCACCGTTCGATCGGATGCAAGTCGGCGTGAACGTCCTGCGACTCGCCATACCAACTGGCACCTTCATGATGTTCCGACGACAAGTTGAACGATCCATTCCAGGTGTGATTTAGCAGATGGGCAAGCTGGCCGCCCCAGTCGACTTTCGACACGTCTCCCAAATATTGAGTACAAATCCAAGACCGCTCGCGCTCTTCGCTAACAATGCGCGACACGTTTAACAAAGCGGGAAATCCCAACTGGTCGGCCTTCGACCGTAGCGGCTCGTTGCGGAAGTAGAGTTCGTTGTTGCCGACCAATTGAAAGTGGTCGCCACGTGCGCAATAAATGGCAAACGTAACTGCATAGGGCATGCTCAAACGCCGCGATTTGAATTTTGCCCCGTCGCCGAACGGAACCGGCGAATCAGCGGCGATCCAGCGGACCTTCCGCACCAGCGGCGGCAACTGATGCACAACGCACAGGAACGGCTTTTGCCATTGCACGAACTTCACGCCGTCGGGAATGGCCACTCCGTTGATGGGCAGTTCCATTTCCGAGCGAAACATTTCAACCAATCGCTCTTCCGGCATTTTCATCTTGCGACCTTCGTCGGTCTCAAGCACGATCTTTGCCTTTTCAATCGAAAGTTTGTCGGCCATGTTTAGACTCCGTGATTTTGACCTAACGCTGAAAATTGTTGTACGAATCGTCCTCGATCCAGCGAACTCTTCGCACTTGCGGCGAGAGTTCCACGAGACAGACGACAGGCTCTTGCCATGCCATGAACTTCACGCCGTCGGGAACTTGCGGCTGCGTAATCGAGCGCGGCGATTTGAGCGAGCGCTCTTTCGAATTTTCAATGGGTAGTTTTTCGGCCATGTTTAAATTCCGCGGAACTTCCCCTCCTTTACCAGGAGGGGTTAGGGAAGGTTCTTCTGCTTTCTTCTTTCGACATTCCGTGTTCGATATTCGATATTCCGACCCCCTCTAACTCCCCCTTGGCAAGGGGGAGAACCAGGCTCCCCTTCTTTACAAGGAGGGGTTGGGGGAGGTTGTCGCACACTACGCACCTTTTTCACCCGCGTGCTTGACGAAGTTCAACACTTGTCCTTCTCCCAGCACGGTGTCGTCTCCCACCTCATTTCCATCGACCACGGCGATCGAGTCCGGATCCAAATTCATTCGATCCGCCAACTCGGTGCGCGCTTGGCCAACGGTCATTCCGCCGAGCGGAAAGCGGTGCGCGTAGACGCCGTGGACCACTTCCACGCTGCCTTCGGCAACCGCCGTGTTTCCTCCAAATTCATCACTGAACGCATCCGGGCCCGTGCCCAGTGCTTCGTCTCTTTGTCGTTCGTTGCTCATTTACAGTCTCCTTGGAAGTTGAATCAAAATACCGAAGTCAATTGACTAAGTGAAAAACGTCGTCGGGCCCGACGCACCGCCCGCCGGAAAACACGGCCCGATTCATGACCGCCGCCAACAGGCCCACCGCGGCCGCCGGGTTGGCTCCAGCCCGGCGCGACGACAGCCGCGCGACCAGCGGCAACACGTCGACCGACATTTCCAGGTCGGCGGCCAGCCGGTTTCGGCGCATCCACTGCCTGAGTATGTCGGTCAGTTCTCCATGGTCCGGCGGTGCCAAGTGGCACGGTTCGACGCGCCGCTGCAATTGGCCGCCCAGCCGCAGCGCCCGAGGGTTGTACTGCGGGCTGGCAACGGCGATCATCTTCAATCCCTGGTCCAATCTTTCCGCGACCAAGGATGCCGCCACCGCCGAACGCATCAGGGCCAAATCCAGTTGCTCGACAATCAGCAGAGTCGTGGGTTCGTCCACATAGGTTTCGAGAATCGTACGTAGGCGTTCATCACGTTCCGGCTGAGAAACGGCTCCGGCACAGATCGCCGAACCGCGGACTTCGATGACTGTTTGGACAATTTCCCGCCGGCAAAGTTCACTCGCCGCAAGCCGCGCGCCTGTCGTCTTGCCGACCCCGGCGGGACCCATTAACAGCGGGCCGTTCGGCGCGACGCCGCGCAGGACGGTTTCCGCCGCCCGCTCATTCAGGTCGACCTGAGAAAGCGTCGGTTCCAATCCGCTTGGCACTAGCTCATGGGGATGAAGCAGACGACAGGTCCGTTTATCAAGCGCTGCGCCGAGGCCGTCATCAAACTGTCCGGCCAACGCCTCGAAACTGCAGGACAAGGCCTCCGGCGCGAGTCGCCGCAATTTACTTTCCAACTGCTGCAGCACCCACACAATCACGACGTTGATGTCTGGAGGCAGCTTGGTGTCGACAAACAGCAGCCGCCAACCTCGGCTCCGAATTCCCTGAAACACTTTTTGCCGTTTCGGATTGTCCCCCGTGTAGACGAGATCCTCGTCCACATAGACGTCCCATCGCCCGCTCTTGGCGTCCTCGCACAGGAGTACATTCGTCGACCCATGATTGAACGCCGCGCCGACGGGCACTTCGTCGAGTTGCAGCATGCGTTCTTTGGGTTGCGAACAGGTGACGCTGTTCACCTTCAGCAGCCGGCCAAGTTGGCCGTTGAGCTGCTTTGTTAATGTGTCGATTTTCATGCGAGGCATTGCCTCCCTTATGCTTCGTTGACAACAAGTTCATTCAAATGTCCGTTGGCCGACTGAAAGCGGCGGACGTTCGCTACTTGCGTGTGCTCGGGGATGTCCACATAGTCGGCGGCGTTGAACGCACTGACGTTTTCAGCCAGAGTTTCGATTTGCCGCCGCAGAGCGGAAATCACCGTCGCCGCGTCCAGCCCAACGTCTTCGCGGCCCGATTGCTCGGCGTAGAAGATCAGTTGGTCGATCGTGTCGGAAATCGACTGTTCGATTAGCGCTCCGGTCAAAAAGTCGCGGGCGTACTTTTTCAGTTTCACTCCGTCTCGTAGCGTCAATTCCAATTGCGGCTCGTCGTTGACAGGACTAAAGAAGTTGCCAACCACTTGGTCGATCAGTTGCGTTCGCAGCACCTCGGTCGAAGTGCCGTTACTTTTCTCAAAGGGGTAGCTGGTCTTGATCTTCTTCGACAGCACCGCCGCCAGCCCGTCGCGGCCCAATCGGGTGAACCTGGCGACCTTGGCACCCAGCCGGCGATGCATGGCGACATCGACCATCGCCGGACGGTTGGTTGTTGAAATTAGTACCAGCGGAAGCTTGGACATTTCGTCCATCGGATCGTCGAGCCGCTGCAGCAGCGTGCTCATGATGCGATCCATCGCGCCACCGGACCCGTCTTGTTCGCCATTCGACCGCCGCCTGGCGATGCCGTCGACCTCTTCCAAGATGCCGACAATCGGTAAGTGAATCCATTCACCGCTGGCCGTTTGCACCTTCTGGCTGGCCAAGTACTGGATGTCGTCGAACAGGGCCTCGAAATTTTTATCCGAACGGCCCAGCCACTCGGAAAGCTGTTCGGACATTTTTACGCGAATAACGCGGCTCTCCAGATCGTCCCGCCCCGTCCGCTCGGCCAGCATCTTGCCAAACAGGGTCAGATACGACTTGATAGTCAGCGTTTTTCCGGTGCCCGAAGGTCCGGTCATCAGCAGCGAAACGCGTGGCCGCTGGTCGTACTTTTTGCGCAGGTCGTCGCGGAACATCAGAATTCGCGTGCGGCGAACCAACCAGCCCAAGCAAGGGTGCGGGCGGCCGATATCACGTCCGGGCAAGATGTTGGGCAACTTGCTGCTATCGACAAAGCGGTGCCGCCGATCTTGATTCGTGGGAATCTTGCGGAACGCAAATTGACGTGCCGGGCAAATCAGCACCTGGTCTCCGCGCGTCAGTTCACCCTCCTCGTGCGTTTCCAGCAATTCCCGGGAAGCGTACAGGGTGATGGTCTCTTCGCGGATGCCGACTTCGACTTGATCCGTGTCGGGAAGACGCCGCACGAACTTGGCTTCGGGGCCGACTTTCTGAACAAGCGAGCTCTTGCCCAGAATCATGGCACCTTGCGGATCCAGGTAGACTGTTTGGCCCGCGTCCATGTCTTCACTCGAGACGTCTTCGTAGAAAAAAGGAAAACGTTCCTGGCCATCGGGCGTGACGACGTGAGCGCGCGGTTTGGGCCCAGGCATGTCGACGTTGGCCACGCCAATGAAGGTGGCCGGCCGCACGCCGCCGTTTCTCAGTTCCTCAATCGCCTGCTCGTAAGTCTTTTTTGCTTCCTCGAGTTCGGCGGCGGGCTTGGCATTGACCATCTTGCCGAGCAGGTCTTTCGCGAAGGCTTGCATGGTGACAGGGTCGCCGCTGTGGAACGCGCCCATCAACATCTGGGCACGCTGCTCGACGGGCTTTTTGTCGTTCAGCACCAGGGCTACCATCTTGCTGTAATCGTTGGGTGTTGGGGGCATGATTTCTCCTAGGGTTCCTGCCTCAGCAAACGAAGCGTGCGGTTACTGAAGGTTGCGTTGTGCAGACCATACAAACGAAAGTCCTCTTCCTCGCGGGCGTTGTAGCCCCAAATCAGCAATGTGGTATATGGCTGTCCGGCGAACACCGAACGATGCCACTCAAAGTCATCTCCGCTGGGCACCGCCGTCGACCGGGTGCAGTATTCGGCGACTTCGCAGATCTCACATTTTCGCTGGCCGTTGGCGTCGGCCGACGGCATGAACGGATGCCGGTGGACCGACCCAACGATAATCTCTTGCGGCCTACCGAGCCGCTTTCTGCGCATCTCCAGCAACTCGCGGGCATGAGCCCAAGTGTCGCCGGTGAAGGTCACCGAAAGCTTCTCTTCGACCGCGTGTGCGGCTTCCAGGCAGGCATCGATCCGTACAAATACTTCCGGCGAGTCTGTGTCGCGAAACAGCCGGCCGCTGAACAAGGCCGCCGATTCTTGCTCGCCGCCTCGATGCGCGTGCTCTTTGGATTCGTCCCATACGTCTTGCGTGACAAAGATCTGCATGGGAGGTGTCTTGGTTTTCGGCGGAGGCTCGGAAACTCCCACCAGCGTTTCGCTGACTCTCATGTAATCGGCCAGCCGCCCTTCATCAAACAGCAACGGCTCGCGGCACGACTTGACGCGCATTTCCGGCGCGGGGTCCGCCTCTTGTTCGTCCGCCGCGATGGAACTGAGGTAGTAGGAGTAGTTGTCATCCAAACTGATCTCGGTATCGTCGTCCTTGAACAGTCGCGTGATTTCGCGTTGGGCCACATTGCTCATGCTGCGGATCGAAAACTTGCGGCTGTAGCTCGAACCGTCGCGGCTCAGCCGAATCGTGTAGCCATCCACCATCCCGTCGCCGGCGTCGCCGCCCGGAATGACGCGCATCTCGTGCGATTCCAAATCCGGCTCCAACGACCCGTTGCGGACTCCCAGCCACCAGGTTTCGTCGCGTGCCAGTTGAAAGTCCGAATAGGTCAGCGGCACGCGGGAAACCAATTGGGCCGTCAGCGTCGTTTCCTTGCCGTCCGTTTCGGCGCTGACCTTGTCGACGATGTCGAGTACCAATTGTTTGCCGTCTTCGATGAGGAAATTTTTCACCAGTTTGACTCCAAGAGCGACCTAAGGCGGAATTGCATTCTGTCGGCGCGCGGCATCCGCGCCGCGCTGTTCAGCACCTTTTTTGAAATACGAAAAATCGCACTTAGCGGGCCTGGTCCGAATGGCCAAGGACCCGCCAAGTGTTTTTAATCACGCTAGCCCAAGTGGCTTCGCGGGATCACGACGAGTTCGGAGCCGGTGTCGATTTGGCCCCCCAGCGGAGCTTCCTGTTCCAACATGCGGGCTCGTTGCTGATCGCGCAGAGACCAGGGCACATTGGTCGGAAGATCCATCGCCGAAGCAACGCTAAGCGCCACCTCGCCGGCTGATCGGTGGCCGTCGACAGCGTCGAACTCGAGACGCCGCAATCCGGTAACGTCGGTCGCCACAAACTGCAGCGGATCGACGACCGAACTGGTTGTCGCGGTAACCATAAGCACTCCTCTTTGAAAAGGTTTTGGAAAAACGCGCCGGCAACGTTGCCGGCCAATCAGTTGCCCCACTTAGCGGGGCTGTCGCGGTCGGCCGTCGGCCGTCTGCAAAAGTTCGCGGGCCAATTCCAGATTCTTACCGTCCGCGAGTACTTCGAGTTCGCGGCCCAGCCAACGCAAAGCTAGTTCCAAGCTGGCGACGGAAGTCCGAATCACGTCGGGCCACAACCGCTCGACGTGCCCCGCCGTCGGCAACCCGGTTAAGTCGACTTGTGCTTCGCACTTTCGTTGTTCCTTTTCCGCCAGCCAGGCAATCCGAAACATCCGGCCGCGAGCGTTCGCTTCGTTTGACAGATGCAAAATGGCCTCCTCCGCCGCGGGGTCGAGCTTGGACCATGAACCCAGCCGCATTGCCAACCGCAGCCGACCCGATTCGCTAGTGACGCGAACTTGGCCGTCACATCCGCGGCTCTTCAACGTCAGCCGCAAATTCTCGTCTTCATCGACCGTGGCCGTGTGTCCGGTGGCTTCAAGCCAGCCGGCCAACTCGCTAGTCGAGGGCGGTTCCCATCCGGCGGCCTTGTCTTTCGGCTTTCTCTTAAACGTCTCCTCGATCAACTCGGACATCAGCAAGTTGTTTTCTTGCGAGGACTCGTCATCTAGCAACTCGTCGCCAAAGTCGGCGTGGGAGAGATAGACTTCCGTGATCTTCCAGCAGGCTTCATCCGTCCAAACAAGTTTCGACGGACCGGCCCAATCGGCGTGCGCCGCCAGGCAATCGGCCATGCTCTGAATCGAGCCGTGCCGTTGCTTTTGCCGCAGCCAACCTTGGTGCTCCCAAATCACGGGAGCGCCTTTCCGGCCGCGGCCTGTCTTGAATCGCAGTCCGTTGCCGGCTTCAAGCAGCGGTCGGTTCTTGGCGCGGTCTTTGGGGATCGCGACGCTCATTAAGCAACTCCTTCTGGTTTCCAGTCGTCAAATAGTCCAGCCCGCGTCAATGGCAAGTATTGCGGATGGCAGCGATACCACTCACAAGCTTCCGGGTTCAGCACTCCGTCGGGATCGGATTCGTCCAAGGTGTAATCTTGCAACGATGCCAAGTAGTAACCCAGCAAAATCAGCTCTTTCGGGGCAATACCGGCCGCCAAGTTTCCTAAACAAAGCGCGCCACGCAGCGCCGGTTTCGAGTTCGGATGAAAAATGTCCAAGGGAGCGAACACGCCCAGCGGCGCCCATCCCGGCGGCGCGTCGACGCGCCACTCGTCTCGATAAACGAGATGGAAAATCGCATGGTCGGCAATCACTAACTCGTCGCCGTGCGGCCACCGCGGCACCGGCATCCGGATCCCATAGACGAGGTCCAAGTCGCCGTGCAGGTTGATTTCCAACAGTTGCATGCGCGGTGCTTGGTTAGCCAAATCCACGACTTCATCAACCGCGGCTGCTTTCCATTGCGAGAAGCTGCGGCCGCCGCCATTTTGTTTGAGGGCCGCGTCACGAAGCTCTTCATGTTTCTTGACACGATCCGACTTCTTCGGTTCACTTGCCGTCGACATTTGTTTCTCTCCTGACCGTCGGTTCGATCTTCCGCCAGTTCTGATCATTCGTGAAAAAGTAGTGCCACGTCTCATCTCGCCTCAGGCCGACCGCTTCGCCGGCGGTGATCCCGATTTCGCTAAGCGGCTTCTCCCAGCACGCCCGCAGATCTTGCGGGGGCACGATCGAATGAGCGCCTTGCGGAACCGGCTTCAATGGCTCGCCACAGTCGCAACGTCCGACCACGGCGTCCAACCGGGCGAAACGACGCACATCGGCCCGTTGCTGGCAAGCCGAACAAAATGTGAAACTGATCCAATCCAACTCCGAACGAATTTGTGGAATCTCGTCAGGCCGCGGTCCGTCGTGTTCGACAATGTCTCGCAACGACGTCTCGTGGGCTTCCGTTTCAAGGTCAACGAGTTCCCATTTGCGGTGTGGCTGAGCACATTGGCTGTCGCGACGCAAGGCCGTCCGCCAAGACTGAAAAGCCAAAGTCGAAACGAGCGCCTCTTCACCACGCAGTGCCAGATCTTCGTTGCCTGTCAGCCATTTGATCGCCTCACTGGCCGCCATCGCGCCGGCAACATTGCAAATCGTCGGTTGCGTCCGCGTCGACTCCTTGGCCAACGGTACCGTGGCACCGACATCGCAGCCATGCCGCACGGATTGATGCTGTAGCTCCTGTTGGCTCAACCCGCATCGGGGACAAGCACCCTCGCCGTCTCGCAGATCATATCCGCGAACAATCGCGCTGGCCGTTTCGCCATGCACGGCCGCTTGAACCATCGGTTTGCCGAGCCCGGCGGCCCGGCTTCCACACCACAGGGCAACTGCCAAGTTGTCGCCAGCAATCAGAAACAGGTCGGCTAGTCTCAAATCTCGCAGGCGAACATGTTGGGCCGGCCCCACTGCTGTTCTGATTCGCACCGCCGGATTTAAATCGGCGGCGTTATTACGTTGTACGATCGCTTTCGGTTGTCCCGCGTCCTTCCAAGTCGAAGTCTGTGTCAGGAATGAATCCGATCCATAGCTGTCCGGATCGACGGCGTCGATCGCGCCAACACCCGACTGCACCAGCAGGCGATAGGCAACGCCACCGGCGGCTCCCAGCCCGGCCATGAAGACTCGGCTGTCCGACAACGGACGGCCTCCCACGGGCAGGCCTTTCAGCGCCGTTCGCGCCAGCGCAATCTCCGCCTCGGTCACCGACGCCGCATCGCGGCTCGACTCGCGCAGCTCCAGCCAACCGCTGGCGGTCGGTGCAACTGATTCCGGATGTGCCAAAGTCTTCATGTTCAACAGCGTTTCAATTTCAAATCCATTTCAAACGTCTAATCTCAGAGTCCCGCCGGACCCCAGACCAGCGATTCTTCAAACGTCACTTCGCGGCTGCACGACAGGCATTTGCGTACCTTGTTGAAGCAGGCCAGCCGATCCGACTCGTCGACGTCCGGATGGCTCTCGTCCGTCTCCAGGTGGTACACGACGCCGCAACGGCAAGTGACGACTCGTGTGTCTCGGTCAATCGGGATGCGGCAGAAAGGACACTTCTTTCCGATCATTTCCTCCGTGGCCTTGCCGACATAAGGACGAATGCGTTGCGTGACATAAGTCTGCAAGCCCGGCGCGAGTACCAGCGCGTCGCGCGGCGCTAACACCGTCAACGCGAGCGCGGGCAATCCGTTCACCAAAACTCCATCGTGACAGGGGAACATCGCCAGCGCCGGACCTAGCCGACGTTGCACCGTTCGGAACTCGGCAACCGGTTGCTCATCGGCGGCGACACGGACCGGACACTTAGTGTCTTCCGCGATTCCGACGAACAAGGCATCCGCTTCCGGCGCATCTTCATCGACAACCAACACGCTGGCTGTCGGCAACTCGTGTTCGTTCCAATCCAACCTGTCGATCTCGGCCTGCAGGCTCGACGAGCCGTCCGACCAGTCGTCTTCACCACGGAAGGAATGAAGTTCAAATTGACTCCCTTGTGCCATCGTCGACTCCTGCACTCGCGAAATCTGGGCGCGAAAATCCAATAAAAAAAGGCTGCCTCGGCCCGAGAGCGGCATGGAATGCACCACTCGGGTCGAGACAGCCTCGTAATTTCAGTAACGTCGGCCGTCAGCCGTATAGCTAAATTGTTTGAGTTGTTTTCTTTGCCCTAGATTTTAGATTTCACCCTTCTAAAGGCAAGTTTTTAAACATTGATGTCATGCGCTGCTGCTGCCATTTTCGACGCCGTGGCGTCGGCGTTTGCATTTCCGTTTTCTGTAAAGGCGGGAAATCCGCCAGTGCGAAACAGACCCGGATTCGATTCTTGCCTTAACCGCCGCGAACGGTCCGATCTTGGTTCGAATCGGTTCTTCGACAAGCGACTGGACAAATGCGCCGAGCCCATCCAGATTTATTGTTTCTGTTTCAATGTTCGGTTCGGGCCAAGTGTCTAGGCCGCAGTTCTTCGATAGCTGATGTCTTGGTTGAATGACGACAAGACACACCTGTCCATCGTGAAGCGCAATTCGAATACTTCCCGAGGACATTCCGGCCCGTTGAGCAATCTTCTGCAACGCTCGACTAAGAAACTCATCATCATGGGGCCGTGAACTAGAGAGCATGTATCCCTCGCTGGTCTCTTGGGGCGTTCGAGTGAGCGCCCGCTTCGGAAGATCGCAATCAACAGACACTTGAAGGATAGGGACGGTTCGCCTAGGAGTCCACGCGGCGGCGGCTGTCGATGTGAATTTGGCTATGCTTGCATAGAAGAACGGAACGCCAAAGGCCACGACTCAACCTAAACACCGGGCCGCTCAATGACGCCACGTGCTTCGTCACAAAGGGCGGCGGCCATTTCCATTGTCTGGGCCTCGGCGATCGTGCGGACGATCGCTTCCGTGTTGCTGGCGCGGATCAGCAGCCAGCGGTCATCCCAATCGAGCCGCAGCCCGTCCAGTCGATCCGCCTTGGCGTCCGAAAAGTGCCTCTCGAGCCGATCGAGCGCGGCGGGAATCTCGTTGGGATCAAGCGAAACCTTCCGCTTGAGAATCTCGTAGCGTGGAATCTCGTCCGCCAATCGGCTTATTGGCAACTCTCGAGCCGCCATCGCGTCCAGCACTTGAGCCATCCCTACAAAACTGTCCCGCACGTAGCCCACTCGCGGATCGATCGGTCCGCCGTTTCCTTCTCCCCCGAAGACGGCCTGCTGTTGCAACATCAATTCAACGACGTTGGCTTCTCCCACGGCGGAACGAAACAAGGTGGCACCGTGCCGACTCGCGAGATCGTCCGCCATTCGGCTTGTTGCACAATTGGTGACGACGGATCCCGTGGTGACGACGGATTCCGGCTTGTTCCGCAAGATGTGATCGAGACAGAGGGCCAACGTGTATTCTTCGCCCAGATATCGTCCGTTTTCATCGATAATCGCCAGTCGATCCGCATCCGGATCCTGGCAAAAGCCAATCGCCAGCGGTTCGGACTCCACGAGCTTGCAAATTCCGCCGAGATTCTCGTCGATCGGTTCGGGCGAATGGGCAAACTGCCCATCGGGAGTGCCGCCGACCAATTTCAGTTCACAACCCAGTTCCTCCAAAAGCTGTTTGCCAAGCAAGCTTCCGGCGCCATGGTTGGAATCCAACAACACCCGAAACCGCCGCTTCCTGATTTGATCGACATCGACCGTCCTCAGCACAAGCGAGAGATGCTCGCTCGTCGGTGCTTCGCAAGCGACCCGTTGGCCAATGCCATCGTGCGGCGACCACTGAAAGTCCCCACGCCTGTAATGATCGACAACCGGTTGTCCCGCCGCGGACGTCAGCACTCGGCCGTGGCCGTCGAAGAGTTTCATGCCGTTGAATTCCGGCGGGTTGTGGCTGGCTGACACCTGAATCCCGCCGACCGCCGAAAGCGTGCGCACCAACACCCCAGTTGTGGGAGTGGCGGCGACTCCGGCGTCCACCACGTCGTGCCCCATCGCTTGAACCGCGCTCCGTACAGCATCGGCAACCATGCTGCCCGTGGCTCGGCCGTCGCGAGACAACACCAAAGGGCCAGGCGGCAAGGTCTGGCAGAATGCCGCTGCGTAGCGAATCGCAACATCGGGAGTCAGCGTTTCGCCGATAACGCCGCGTAAACCGGAAACACTGATGATCAGTTCAGACACGTTGGATATGACTCCGCTTGCTACGAGAAACTGCGCCTGAATATATCGGCAGCCCGCTGAACTCCGCTAGCCTGACTTCCGTTGCGGATCCCGTTTGCCCGCCGGTGCCGGCACGGATGCCCCCGTGAGGCTGGTTGATACGAAGCGGCATGGCATCGTAGAATTCCCAGCACTTGCCGGTCCCCAGCTAGGTTCGATTGTGGCGACGAAAGGATGTTTTTCTCATGCCCGACTCGGTTACGCACATAGATTTGGACACTTCGTTGTCGCAACTTGAAACTGGGGCGGGCGCGGGGAAATTGTCGGCCGGCGCGGTGGAAAACATCCGCAAATGGCTGACCGAACCCCGCTATTCACGGTACGCTCCGCAGGTTGCCGAGCACTTGGCCGAGGGCAAATGGCAGCAGCTTGACGATGCGTTTTGGACCGTGATTCCGTTCGGAACTGGCGGGCGGCGCGGGCGTATGTACCCGATCGGATCGAATGCGATCAACGACCGGACGATTGGCGAGAGCGCCCAGGGGCTGGCCGATTATATGAAGGAGACCCATGCGGGCGAGCTTTCCTGCGCGATTGCCTACGATACTCGCCATCGTTCACGGCACTTCGCCGAATTGTGTGCCTCGATCATGGTCGGCAACGGGTTGAAGGTCTTTTTTCTGGACGATTATCGCAGTACTCCGGAGCTTTCTTATTTGGTGCGGTTCAAAGCCTGCACTTGCGGCATCATGGTAACCGCCAGTCATAATCCGCCCAGTGACAATGCCGTCAAAGTGTATGGATCCAATGGCGGCCAGCTTGTCCCGCCCCACGACAAGGGCGTGATTGACCGCGTCGGCCGAGTGGCGGAAATCACCGTCGCGGATTTTGACCAAGCGGTCGAGGATGGCCAAGTGGTTGCTTGCACCGAAGAAATCGACACCGCTTATATCCGCGAAGTGACGGAGCAAAGTTATCCTGGACCACGAGAATTGAGCGTCGTCTATTCGCCGCTGCATGGTGTCGGCGAATCCTCGGTGCGGCCCGCTTTGCACGGCGCGGGTTTTCAAGAGGTCGAAATCTTCGAACTGCATCGCCAGCCCAATGGCGATTTCCCGAACGTGGCCGGCCACGTATCCAATCCGGAAAACCCGGAAGTATTTGTTCCGATCATCGAGCGGGCTGAGCAAACGGGCGCGGATCTAATTTTGGCCACCGATCCCGATTGCGACCGGATGGGCGCGGCGGCACGGCTCAACACGCAAGCGGGCGCGGAATGGAAGACCTTTAACGGCAATCAACTCGGCGCATTGCTGGCCGACTATGTTCTTTCGATGCGACAGGCGGCCGGCACTCTGTCGGCCGATCACTATGTCGTCAAAACCCTGGTGACAAGTGACCTGGTGCGACGTATCGCCGAGTCGTACGGCGTGAAGTGCCTGGGCAACGTTCATGTGGGATATAAGTGGATCGTCGAAATTATTGACCAAGTTGGCACCGACAAGTTCGTGTTCGCCGCCGAGGAATCGCACGGCTACTTGGTCGGGCAATACGCCCGTGACAAAGATGGCGCGGTGGCGTGCATGCTGATGGCGGAGGTGGCCGCGAAGTGCAAATCGGAAGGCAAGTCGCCGCACCAAAAGCTTGACGAACTTTATCGCCAACACGGATACCATGCCGAGCATTTGCTGAACGTCCGCATGGAGGGTTCGGACGGCATGCAGCGGATGAAAACGCTCATGGAGAAGTTTCGCACCGATCCGCCAGCCACGTTGGGCGGCGTCCAGGTAGAATGTGTCCGCGATTTTCAAAATCAGACGATCCTCAGCCCTGACGGCAACCGCCCGCTGGACGCTCCGGTGGGCAACATGCTGATCTTTGATTTAAGCGAAACAGGCAGTTATGTCGCCGTGCGTCCTTCGGGCACCGAGCCCAAGGTCAAGTTTTATTCGCTGATGTACGTACCGCCGGGTGAAGCTGGCCTGGAGCAAGTACGCGCCCGGACGGACGAACTGATCCGCGGCATCGAGACTGACCTGGCGGCATTCGCCGAGTCGGTCTAATTGCGATTCGACCGCGTGGTGGCCCACGATCGGCCCTGGAAATTGCGGCATGATCCCTTGCTTTAAGGCAATTATTGGTCGGGCCAGAAAATCTGGCCTCGCACGGAACAAGATCCCACTTGAATTAGCGAGTGCAAGGAGAGGATAATAAGGATCTCGCCAAATTTTACCAAGATTCCCGCCGCCTGGCCGGGCGGTCCCACCATTCGGAACTTGAGCCGTGAAGCAATCGAGTGTCAATATTTTCGCGCTGCTGCTGTTCGGCGTCAATTCGCTCTTCGCCGATGAAGCCGCCACCCAAGGGAATCTCGTTTTTGAAAAGCATGTTCGGTCGATCCTCAAGGCGCATTGCTTTCAGTGTCATGGCGAAGCGGGAGAGATGGAAGGGAATCTGGATGTTCGCCTGCGACGGTTGCTGGTGAAGGGGGGCGATTCGGGGCCGGTACTCGTTCCCGGCAAACCGGACGAAAGTTTGCTGCTCGAGCGGATCGTCGCCGGAGAAATGCCGCCGGGCGATATCAAGCTGTCGGCGAGCGAGATTGAAAGGTTGCAACGTTGGATTGCCGAGGGAGCGAAAACGGCGCGTCCCGAGCCGGAAACGATCGACGGTCCGATCATTACCCAAGAGGAGCGCGCCTTCTGGTCGTTTCAACCGATTCGTCGGCCGGCCGTGCCCGCGGTCAAGCAGCCGGAACTTGTAAAAAGCCCGGTCGACGCATTCCTACTGGAAAAACTAGCAGCCAAAGGGCTGTCGTTTTCTCCGGAAGCGAACAAGCGGACGCTGATTCGTCGGGCCTGCTTCGATCTGACCGGCCTGCCACCGACTCCGGAGGAGGTCGAGGCTTTTATTGCCGATGAATCGCCAAGCGCATGGGAGAAGTTGATCGATCGACTGCTCGATTCCCCACGGTATGGCGAGCGGTGGGGACGGCATTGGCTAGACGTGGCAGGCTACGCCGATTCCGAGGGATACACGGAAGTCGACCCGGTTCGTAAATGGGCGTACAAATATCGAGACTATGTCATTCGCTCGTTCAACGCCGACAAGCCACTCGACCAGTTCATCCAAGAACAGTTGGCCGGCGACGAGATGGTCGCGCAGCCGTATAAGAATCTTGCGCCCGCTGACGCGGAGAAGCTGATCGCGACCGGGTTCTTGCGAATGGCCGCCGACGGAACCGGTGAGAAGGGCGTCGAGCAAACCGCGGCCCGCAATGAAGTTGTCGCTAACACGATTCAAATTGTGTCGACGTCGCTGCTGGGTTTAACGGTTGGTTGTGCCCAATGCCACGATCATCGTTACGACCCCATTCCACAAACCGATTACTATCACTTCCGCGCTATTTTCGAGCCCGCCTTCGACTGGAAGAATTGGCGAGTTCCCAATGCGCGGCTTGTTTCGCTGTACACCGACGAGCATCGTAAGCGGGCCGATGAAATTGAAGCCGAGGCGCGGAAGATCGACCAACAGCGAACCAAGAAACAAGACGAGGCCGTGGCGAAGGTTTTCGAGCGGGAGTTGGCCAAGTTGCCCGAGGACGTTCGCGGTGAGGCGCGAACCGCCTATGAAACGGCTGAAAAAGAACGGACCAAGGAGCATCTGGCTTTGCTAAAGAAATTCCCCAGCGTGAATATTCGCGTTGGGCAATTGCGATTGTACGACCGCAAGGCCGCCGAAGAAGTAAAGAAGATTGCGGACAAGGCGGCCGCGATCCGCAAGACGAAACCGCTCAAGCAGTACGTTCGGGCGCTAAGCGAGGTTCCCGGCAAAGTCCCAGCGACCGCATTGTTCTATCGCGGTGATCCTACTCAGCCGCGCGAGGAACTCGAACCGGCGGGGCTGACGGTTCTATGCGACGAGTCTTCCGAACGGCGGTTGCCGCACAATGATGAATCACTCGCGACAAGCGGGCGGCGACTCGCCTACGCGAAGCGGCTGACCGATGGCAAGCATCCCTTGACTGCTCGCGTACTCGTCAATCGTTTTTGGTTACATCACTTTGGACGGGGAATTGTTGCCACGCCGGGCGACTTCGGCGCCTTGGGAGCGCGTCCCACGCATCCCGAACTGCTCGACTGGTTGGCCAGTGAGTTAGCCGCGGGCGGCTGGAAGCTAAAACGATTCCATAAACTGCTAATGACCTCGACTGCGTATCGGCAGCAGTTGCGAAACGACGCGGCCCAGGACGAGATGGATCCCGACAACACATTGTACGGCGGCATGCGTCTGCGAAGGCTCGAGGCCGAGGTGGTCCGCGACGCGATTTTGGCGGTGAGCGGCAAGTTGAACCTCAAACCGTTTGGCGAACCAGTGCCGGTCATGTCCGATCGCGTCGGACAATATGTGGTTGGCATCGAGAATCTCAACGCCGGTCGGCCGGGACCGATCATCCCGCTGAAGGGCGAAGAGTTTCGACGTAGTGTATACGTTCAAGCGCGGCGCAGCCGGCCACTGGCGATGCTCGATACTTTCGACTTGCCGCGCATGGATCCGAACTGCGAATCGCGCGCCTCGTCGACGGTTGCTCCGCAGTCGCTGCTGCTGATGAATAACGATTTCGTACTTGAACAGGCCGAACACTTCGCGAAACGCGTCCAGCAAGAAGCGGGAGATGACGGTCAGGCGAGCATGGAGCGCGCTTGGCGGCTGGCATTTCATCAACCGCCGACCGCCGAACAGGTTGCCGAGGCCAACGCTTTCCTCGCTGAACAGACGGCCTATTTCGAGGCGAACAAGGAGCAGCGGAAAGCAAACAAATCGGTGGACAAGAATCTTTATCAGCCCGGTCTGTTGAATCCGAAGACGCAAGCGCTGGCCAGCTTTTGCCAGATCCTGATCAGCTCCAATGAGTTCTTGTACGTCGACTAAATGAAACAAACGTGGATCGAGCGCCATGTCACCTAGTAACTCCGACTCTAACCAATGCCACACCTGCGATTCATCGCGGCGGCACTTTTTGGCTTCCAGTGCGTTGCAGGTGGGCGGTGTGGCGCTGGCGTGGCTGTTGAAACAGGAGAACTTGCTGGCGGAACCGTCCAAGCCGGATTTGGTGCCCAAAACATTCGACCTGACTCCAAAACCACCGCCACAAGAGCCGCAAGCCAAGGCGATGATCTCGTTGTGGATGCAGGGCGGGCCGAGCCACCTCGACCTATTTGATCCCAAGCCGGCGATGAAGAAGTGGGACGGCAAGAGTTTTCCCGGCAAGGTGAAGTACGACAACGCGGCTCAAGCTAGTTCCAAGGTGCTGGCCAGCCCTTGGAAGTTCAGCAAACGTGGCGAGTGCGGAACGGAACTTTCGGAACTGGTGCCCCATCTGGGCGACGTCGCCGACGAAGTTACCGTCATTCGGTCGATGCACACCGGCGTGAATAACCATGGCCAGTCAATTCAAGCACTCAACAGCGGCCGCATTCTGTCGGGACGGCCGGTGCTTGGCAGTTGGCTGACCTATGGCTTGGGGGCCGAGACACAGGATCTGCCCGCGTACATGGCGCTGATCGATCCGGGCCAGTTGCCGGTGCTGGGTGTCGAGAATTGGTCGAATGGCTACCTGCCGGCTCTCTACCAAGGAACCGTGATCCGGCCCCGCGAACCGCGGATCCTCAACCTGGATGCTCCCGCTTTCTTGCAAGGCGAGCCGCAGCGGCGGGCGCTGGACTACCTGAGCCGTATCAACGCGCGTCACCTCCAGCAGCGGCCCGGCTATCTCGATTTGCAGGCCCGCATCGCCAGTTATGAATTGGCCGCACGGATGCAAACGGCCGCTGCCGATGCGCTCGATCTTTCTCAAGAGACCGCGGCAACGCAGAAACTATACGGCATGGACGATCCGACGACGGCCGATTTCGGCAGCCGTTGTTTGCTGGCCCGCAGGCTCATCGAACGGGGCGTCCGCTTCGTCCAGGTCTTCACTCAAAATCAGTTCTGGGATCATCACGGCGGCATTCGCAAAAGTCTGCCGACGTCGTGTAAGAAAGTCGATAAGCCATCGGCCGCATTGGTTCGCGATCTGCGCCAACGCGGGTTGCTCGATTCGACGATTGTCCATTGGGGCGGCGAGATGGGACGCCTGCCGGTTGTGCAGAACGAGAAGAATATCGGCCGCGACCACAATACTCACGGCTTCAGCATGTGGGTCGCCGGCGGTGGATTCAAACGCGGGGCGACATACGGCGCGACGGACGAGTTTGGCCATAAGGCCGTCGAGAACGTGGTCAACCATTACGACTATCACGCCACGCTATTGCACCTGTTTGGCCTGGATCCCGACAAGCTCGTGTACAAACGTGACAACCGCGAATTGACTCTTCTTGACGGCCAGCCGGGCAAGATCGTGAAGGGCGTACTCGAACGGTCGTAACCCGTCGACGAGCGGATTCCGAATTTCGCGACACAAAAAAGCCCCGCACCGAATCACGGTACGAGGCTTGCGAGAATTCCAATCAACCTAAAAGGCCACGCCTCGGATGACTCGTTTTCCGTTGACTTTGACGTAGGCAATCACGACTCGCTTGGCTCCCCGCCGGCAGGCTTCCACGAGTTTATTCAAGATGGCGTCATTGGCCATCGTATAGGTCGCCCGTCGTCCCGTGAATTTCACCTCGTAGCCTCCCTGGAACTGGATGAAGTTGCTCACGTCCAGAGCGTCATCCGGATTCTTGGGGTTGTAGTCGGGATCTTGCACGGTGAATTGATTCGTGGCTTGAGCCTGGCAGTTCGCGGTGAAGGTGACGGCCATGGCGGCGACGAGCAGAATTGAGAGTGTGCGGATCATAGTAGATCTCCTTGGGCAAGTGGGTTGAAAGTTGGTAACCTCGCGGCCCTTTGTCAGGCCGCTTTCTCTTTGCCCATAAGTACCGAGATCTTGAGGCGAGCCTGCGCGCGATGAAAAAGGATTTTTTGGAACGGGCCAAAACGACTGGAAAACCGCCGCAACGATGCCTAATCTGATAGAAAGTGGGGACCGTCTAGCCTGGTTGATGCCCAGCTTTTAGGCTCAGAAAACAGGCAAAGCGGAGATTCCAACGCGATTTTTCGAGTCTAAAGAGGCACAAGCGGCAACTCACTCATCGAGGCCAGAACAATGTCCTACCCACGAACAATGTCCAACCAACATGACGCCCGCTGGCAATTGCCCCTGCTGGTGGTTCTGTTGATGGTTTTTACCCGGGACACGCCCGCGGTCCGAGGAAGTGACAAACCGCGTGATTCCGCGACGCCGGCCAAGCGGCTTACCGATGCCGAGGCAATCGCTCTAGTGAAACAGCTTGGTGGCTATGTGCATGTTGTCGACGGCCAAGTGCAGGGACTTCTTTTTGTGACGGAAGAGATCTTTGTCGTGGGTGCCCCGAACCAAGTAACGGAACCGACCGTGACGGACCAAACGCTGGCCGTTATCAAATCATTCCCTCACCTCAAATCCCTTGCCATGGACGACAAGAAAATCACGGATCAAGGCATGGTGCATCTTGCCGAGTTGCAGGAATTAGAAGAACTTGCCTTGGCGGGAACGTTAGTTACCGAGCGTGGACTGAAACATTTGGCACATTGCAAGCATCTAAAAAAACTGGATCTACGTGGCTTCAAAATCTCTGAAAAAGGAATGCAGCCACTGACCGCGAATATGGCACTCGCGCATACTCTGCGTGAACTGAATCTCTCCGGCGGCGCGATCGATGACGGTGGCGCGGCAGTGCTCGGATCGTTTTCGTCGCTGCGGATCTTGGGGCTATCGAACACCAATGTGGGCGACGAAGCAATCGAACATTTGAGCAAGCTAAAGGAACTGAAACTAGTTCATTTGAATTCAACGAGAGTTACACCAGCCGGCGCGGCGGCGCTGAGGCGGGCCTTGCCCAAAGCCAAGATCATCACGGAAGATCCCGCTCCCTGACGTTTCGCGACTCTTAGAATTGTTGTCAATTCGGTAGTTTAAATCCCATGGCCGCCAGCTTGTTTCGAGTCTCGGTCTCGCGAAGCAAAGCTTCAAAAGCTTGAACGGCGGGACGATGCTCGCGCGCTTGCGGAACGACGAAGTCATACTGTTCGTCGGTCAGTGGCAGAAAGCCTAGTTCAGACTGCCGATACAATTGCGAACTGGCGACGAGACTGCCGATGGCAATCCCCCAGTCGGCTCGTCCTTGCGCTACGGCCGCGGCGACGGCATTGTGGTTGCTGGCTTGAACCGCATAGCCGGCGGGCTTGGTTCCCTCTAGCAATTGGTCGATCAAGATGCGCGTGCCGCTGCCTTGATTGCGATTGACCATGATGCAATTCTTGTCGTCCTTCACCGTGGTGATGGCTTGTTCCGCGCCGCAGCCCTCGAATCGCTTGTCGCCGGCACGAAAGACCACGCCCTGCACGCGACCATAGCCTGGCAAGAGCGTCAGTCGATCGTCAAGAAATGGCGAGTTATAGCGGCCTGTTTTCGGATCCATCAGGTGGATGCCCGCCACATCGCACTCGCCGCGCCTGGCCGCGTCCAGTCCGGCGGTCGATCCGACCATCAAGAACTTCGTATGAAATCCTTGCTCTTGCAACTGGCTCAACAAGTAGTCCAAGCCGACACAGTGGCTGCCGATCACGACGAGATCCGCGACGCGAATGTCGCGTCCCAACAACTGAATATTGACGACCGCCTCCGCGTCGACGATTTCTTCATTGCGATCGATCGTAACGAAACCGTCCGCGCGGCTAAAGGTCGTGACACTACCAGAGCCCTTGCCCATCGGATAGGCGACCAGCGGAACAGCGGCGGATGTCTTGTTTGCATCCGTCGATGGCTGGGCGGATTCGACGAGGCCGACCAACAAGTACTCGGTGCGGCCAATCTCCGAGTTCACCTTCACGGCCATCCGCGCTTGCGTTGTCGAACGGCTTTCCGCCGGGCGACCGCCCAGGCGACGAATAACCGGCGAGACGAATTCGTGAAACGTGAAAATTGCTGACGTGGGAAATCCTGGCAGGATCACGATCGGTTTGCCGTCGCTGACGGCCAGGCAGATCGGTTTGCCGGGCTTGAGGGCGACGCCGTGGGCAACGATTCCCGGATTCTTCAATTCACTAACGACTCGATAGCACAGGTCACCATGCCCCTTGCTGGTGCCGCCCGATAACAGCACAACGTCCGCCTTGGCGATCGCTTCATTCACCCGCTGGCGCAGTTGATCCGTATCGTCTTGAACGATGCCCATGCACAGCGGCTCTCCGCCCAGTTCACGCACCGCGTCGGCGATGATGCGGGCATTGGAATCGTAGACGAGCCCCGGTTTCATTTCTTCGCCAGGCGCGATCATTTCGTCGCCGGTGGATAGGATCGCCACGCGCGGCCTGCGCCACACGGCAACCTTCGCGACCCCGATCGCGGCCAGCACGCCCGTTTCCCGGCTGGTCAGCAATTCGCCGCGACGGAGGACGGTTTCGCCGCGAGCGATGTCCGTTCCCGCGAACGATACGCCGAATCCCGGCGTCACGGCTTTGCGAACGAAGACCTGATTGCCGTCCGCGTCGGCGTGCTCCACCATGACGACGGCATCCGCGCCGCGCGGCAGCATGCCACCCGTGGCGATCGCCATCGCGGTGCCCGGTTCGATCTCGGTTTGCGGCACGACCGCGGTCGATATCACTTCGGGCAGTAACCGCAACTGGCGCGGATCTTCTTCCTTCGCTCCGAAAGAATCGGCGGCCTGAATGGCGAAGCCGTCGAGGTTCGAGCGGTCGAACGACGGAACATCGACCTGAGCAATCACGTCCTCGGACAGAACTCGTCCCCAGGCAGTGTCCAAGGCGACCAGTTCCGCGCCCAGCGGGTCGAGCGCGATGGCCGCATGAAACCGTCGCTGGGCCTCGTCGCGATCGATTACGTTTAAGAACTGGTCCTGTCGCATTAAACGCGTTGCCTCAATCGTCGTACAAGAATACTTCGACCCGTTCTCCTTCACCCATTCCTTCGCTGTCCCCTGGAATGATGACGAATCCGTCGGCCCGCGTGGTGGAACTAAGCACCGAAGCGCCGCTGATGGCCAACGGTTCGACCTCGCCGTCGACAAGCTTAACCCGGGCATAATCGACGCGTCCCACGGTCGATACGAGTTTACGCCGTAGCGGCAGATGCTGTTTGGCATAAGGCCAGCCGGTGTGACGTCCGCCGAGCGCTCGGATCGCGCGGCCGGCGAAAAAGTCGTAAGCACAAAGGCAAGACACCGGATTGCCCGGCAGCAGAAATACGAGCCGCTGGTCTAGCCGTCCCATGCCTGCCGGGCTGCTGGGCCGCATCGCCACGCCGTGAATCGCCAATTGGCCGTGTTGGGCCAGCAATGTCGGCGCATGATCTTCCTGTCCGACGCTCGACCCGCCCGAAACGACGATCACATCGGCGTCGTCACGCATTGCCTCAAGAATTTCCCGGGGATCGTCGGCCACAATTCCAGGGTTGATGGGCAGGCCGCCATCGCGCTGAATCAGGGCGGCCAGCATGGGGCTGTTGGCATCGACGATGCGGGGTCCTTCGGGCACGGAACCCGGCGCCAGCAGTTCGCTGCCCGTGACGACGATCCGCACGCGAGGACGGCGCACGACTTCGACTTGCGCGAGGCCGATCGACGACAAGACTCCGATATCTTGGGGCCGCAACCGTCGGCCGGCGCTCAGTACCGTAGTGCCGGCCGCAATATCTTCCGCTCGACGTCCAATGTGTTTTTGCGGAGAAACCTCGCCCAGTGCAAGCAGTTCGTCGGCTTCCACTTCGACGTTTTCCGCGGGCAAGACCGCATCCGCGCCGATCGGAACCGGCGCGCCCGTCATGATTCGCACGGCCTGACCGGGGCCGACCTGGCCTGCAAACTCGCGCCCCGGCAAGACCTCGCCAATGATCGATAGCCGCAAGCGGTTGTAGGCGGTGGCTCCTTGGGTGTCGGCGGCACGCAGCGCGTAGCCGTCCATCATCGCGCGTTCAAAATCCGGCACGTTCACCGGGCTGACGACATCGCCCGTCAACACGCGGCCGGAGGCCTGCAAAAGCGAAATGCTCTCGCCCGCAAGCACGCCGAGTTGCTGGTCGAGCCAAGCGAGTGTCTCATCGACCGTGACGCGCCGCGAAAATCCTCGCATGCGCACGTCTTGCGACGGCAGAATCGACTTACGAGAGTCTTTCATTACGGCATCAGTCCGAACCGACCAATCGCTTCGTCAAGGCAGCCGACGCCATGTTCGCGGAGCGAACAGCGACTAAGCCATGTTCGCTGCGGACAGCGACTATCTAGACTGGAAGTACAACTTCATTTCCGTCTTTGTCGCGGCAATCGAGTTCCAGATGTTCCGGGTAGAGCGCTTCGCTGCCCAGAATCTGGACGACCATGTCGCCTTCGTCTTCCAGCAGCGACAACTCTTTTCGCTTTTTGTTGTTTAGATAGGAGGAAACCTCATCGTTCACGCGAACTGTCACTCGGGTGCATTTCTCTTGCTGGCTAGCGAGCATCAACATGCGTACGACCTCAATGGCCATGCTTTCCGCCGTTTTTACTACGGCGCGGCCGTCGCAACAGGGGCAATCGGCGTACACGCTGCGCTTCAGGCTCGGCCGAATTCGCTGACGAGTCATCTCGACCAGGCCAAACGGGCTGGTGCGAAGGATTTTCGTCCGCGCTCGATCGCGTTTCATGGCATCGCGCAGCGACCGTTCCAGACCGCGGCGATGTTTTTCTCGTCGCATATCGATAAAGTCGTTCACGATCACGCCCCCCAAGTCACGCAGCCGAAGCTGCCTGGAAATCTCCTTGGAGGCAGCGACGTTCACTCGATAGGCCGTCTCTTCCGCCGAGTCGTCGATGCGAAAACTGCCGCTGTTGACGTCGATGGCCACCAGCGCTTCGGTTTGATCGATAACGATCGAGCCGCCTTCCTTGAGCGGCACTTTGCGATTGTGAATCCGCGTGATTTCCTCTTCCAACTTATATCTGTGGAACAGCGGCTCCTTGCCTTCGTAGTGATGGAGTTTGCTGACGTGGCGCGGCATCACCAGTTGCAGAAACTCCTTGGCGCGGTTGAAGGCTTGTTCCTCGTCAATGTAGATCGCGTCGACGTCGGTGGTCAGGATGTCGCGAATCGTGCGAACGATCATGTCGCTTTCTTCATAGATCTCGCACGGACCGGGTTGTTTCTTGATCCGCCGCACGAGGACTTTCCATAATCGCAACAGATAGGCCAAGTCGCGCGACAACTCCTTCTTGGTACGCTCTTGCCCCGCCGTGCGGACAATGAATCCCAAGCCTTTGGGCGGATTCAATTCCAGCATGGTCGATCGCAGTTTGCGCCGCGCGTCGTCGTCTTCGATCTTGCGCGAAACCCCGACGCGTCCCAGCGCCGGCATTAACACCAAGTATCGGCCGGGGATGCTGGCGTAAGTCGACAGCGTGGGGCCCTTGGTGCCGATCCCTTCTTTGATCACCTGCACCACTACGTCGTCGCCCCGCTTGAACAGGTCTTGGATGGGCGGTTTGACTCGCGGCCGGCCGCCATTGCGAGGCCGTCGTCGTGGCCGGCGGCCTTTGCTGTTGTCGCCATCGTCGTCCACGTCGAAGTCTTCGCTGCCGGGACGACCGTCCTCCTTGGCGGTTTCCGGGTCGATGCCCCCTTGGCGAAAATATTCGGCCTCCACGTCGCTGATGTGCAAAAAGCCGTTTCGCCCGACGCCAAAATCAACGAAAGCAGCTTGAATACTGGGTTCCAGGTTGACGACCTTCCCTTTGTAGATGTTGCCAACGTAGTTATCTTGGCTTGCTCGTTCTATATAAAGTTCCTCAAGCAGATTGTCCTCAACGATCGCGATCCGGCATTCTTCCGGTTGCGAAACATTAATCAGCATTTCCTTCTTCATGGAGAGTGGTGCTTTCTTGTTCGCTCGGCGGTGAAATCTCCACCGCGGTCCGTGTCAGATAAAAGCCTTCGTCTTCCAAGTCGGATAGCCCCAACGCGATTAAGACCTCGCGCGGTCGGACGCTTACTTTGGAACCGACCGACAGGCAAAAACGCAGCGCCGTCTCGGTCATTTCCAAAAGCTCCAGGCCAGCGCGAACGTCGATCGGGTCATTGCGACCCGCGCGCTCGACTAGGTGGGACGTTTGGCCTAACAAATGTGTGATAGCTTGCCGTGCCTTAGCCCGTCGGAGCGGGGGCACCGGCACCTCATACGTGAGCCGTTCCACGCGGGCTTTCCGAGTCTTCTCATCCAGCCGCTTGACTGTATGAATCTCCAGACCCGGGACCGCGCTCGATCGAAGCCGCTGGGCGACTTCATCTTCCGGCAATTCTTCCGCCAGTTCGATATCGAGCAGTTCGTCTTGTCCGCCGATTCCCAAGGCCAGCGCCGAAGGGAAGCTAAGCTTGGCTTTGGGGTGAAAGCCTTCGCTCATCCCCAGTTCCAAGCCCGATCGACGAAAGAGCCGCTCGAAGGCTCGCGCCAAATCTCGGTGGCTGATCCATCGAAGATCGCCAGTTTTGCCAAACCGAATTCGGACGCGATGTTTCATGAGCAAGTTCTTAGTATCCCATGCATGGCGGCGCGAGCCTTCGCGGCAGCTACCGCCGCCTGACGTTGGAAAAGACAACTCGCGATCCATGACGTGGCAACCGTGGCCACGGAATCCGCGCAGTGAGAGAGGGCGAGGAACAAAATTCCTCGGTGAGGGGCGTTCATAGCCGCGCCGGGCGGCCATGCGATGCGGTCCAAGTATAGCATCGGGCAGTTGGCGCGGATCGCTCGACAAACACAAGCTCGCATCGCCTGGGACTAAGCCGCCAGGGGTCGAAGCTTGTCGGTAAGATTCACCTGATTTATCAAAAGTGCGATCCCAAACGCCGTTGTCTTCTATTCGTTAAGTGTTTTCTTCGGTGACCTGATTTTCCTCGGTGCCCAGAAATTCCAATTCAGCAAGGGCGTCCAGGGCTGCTTCGGCATCACTGCCGACCGCTTCCAAGACAAGTTCGGTTCCTTGCTTGGCACCAAGAGTCAGGATCGACAGGATACTCTTCCCGTCGACACGTTCACCATCCTTTACTAGTTCTACTTTGGATTCATATTTGCCCGCCAGTTCGGCCAGCATGTACGCGGGACGCGCGTGCAGACCCTGTGCATTTTGCACGGTGACGCTTCGTCTTGCGTGGGCTTCCGACATGGCAATCGATTTCGGCCAATCACGGCAATGTTTGTTGTTTGAAATGACAGCGTCGCATCGCGTTGTCCGCGTGAACGCATTTCGCGTTTCCGGCAGTTTCGAAAGTTTGGCTCTAGGAAACGAAATGGTTGTTGTCCGCTTCTTCGAGCAACTGCTGAATGTCCTCCGCGGTTTTCGATTGTTTGAGAAACCGGCAGAACGTCTCGTCGCGAAGTTGACGAGAAATGTTCTCCAGCGCTCGCAGATGATCTCCAGGGCGATCAGGCGGTGAAATCAGCAGAAAGAACAGTTGCACCTTTTCGCCATCAAGACTGTCGAAGTCGACGCCCTGCGAACTGACACCCACGGTCCCAATCAGTTTATCCACGCTGGGGTGCTTGGTATGCGGAACCGCCACCCCTCGTCCAATCCCGGTGCTGCCCAGTTCCTCACGCTTCATGATGGCTTTGATGATGCTATCTTGCTCGTCTCCGCTCAATTGGCTGGATTCGACCAGCGCGGCCACCAATTCGCTTATCACGTCTTCTTTGTCATCCGCGCTTAAATCAGCCCGGATCGCTTGCAGACTAACAAAATCACTGAACTTCATCAGAGTTTCCTCGCGTTACAGCGGCCAGACCGGAACACATCGCACGTCGTCGTCATCAACCTATCGCCAACCTCATTCAACTTCAGTTGGCGGCTCCGCCTCGAAGTGTTTCAGTCCCGTCGCCTTATGTCCTGTCAACTTCTCTTTATGTTTACGTAACTGTTGTTCAATCTTATGCACGGCCCCGTCCAGTGCAGCCATCAGCTCGCCGGCGGAAGCGGTCGCCACGAAGTCCTTGGTGTGCTCGGCCGAAGCTCTGATCTCGGCGGTGGGAGCATCTCGATTCCCAAGGTCGGCCGTGACATGAATGGCGGTAAGGCGATCGAAAAGCCGAGTAAGCTTTTTCACCTTTTCCGTAATTTTCTCCTGCGAAGCGGAACTCAAATCGCCATGCCTGGCGGATATGTTTATCTGCACCGACGGTTCTCCTTCGTGCCGAACTTGAACTGGGTGCGGTCGGTGGAACGCATCCAGGATCGAAGTGCGTTATTCTAATCAGGTCAGGGAGGTGCCACAAACGCAAATCACGACGAAGCGCCATGAATGGACATGCACCCCCCAGACGTCCCAGTTTATGCAATCCCACGATGGATGAAAGGGGCCAACACACAACCGGGGCGCCACTGCTTAGAATAGCCGCTTTCCTGCGTTACGAAAACAGGACCAACCATCAAGAATTGAGGTCTTCTCGGCCATGACGTTGCACGTTCAGGCATTGCTCGCGCTTCTCCCGATTCTCTTGGCGGCCGTGTTGCTGGTCGGTTTTCGGCTGCCCGCAAAGTGGTCGATGCCGGTCGTGTATGCGATGGCGGTCTTGGTGGCCCTGTTTGGTTGGCAGGTGAGCATGGGGCGCGTGGCGGCGGCATCGATCCAGGGATTGTTTATGAGTTTCGACCTGTTGCTGATCATTTTCGCCGCAATTCTGCTGCTGAAGACCCTGGAACATTCCGGAGCCATGGACGCGATCCGTCGCAGCTTTCGGGATATCAGCGACGATCCGCGGATCCAAATTGTGATCGTGGCCTGGCTGTTTGGCTCGTTCATCGAGGGAGCCTCGGGCTTTGGCACGCCGGCCGCCATCGCGGCTCCCCTGCTGGTAGCCTTGCGGTTTCCTCCCGCCTGCGCCGTGATGATTGGCATGATGATTCAGAGTACGGCGGTCACTTTCGGAGCGGTTGGCACGCCGATTGTCGTCGGGGTCGGTGATGGGCTAAGCGGGGCGGACGCGCAATTTATCCAGCAAGTCACGATCCGAGCGGCCAGTTTGCACGCCATCACCGGCACGTTAATCCCCACTTTGATGGTCGTCATGATGACACGTTTTTTTGGCGAGCGGAAAAGCTGGACCGAGGGGTTGTCGGTCTTGCCATTTACTTTGCTGGGCGGTTTGGCATTCACGATTCCCTATATACTGACCGCCGTTTTTCTGGGGCCGCAGTTTCCGTCGCTGTTGGGTGGCATGGTCGGGCTGGTGATCATGACCAGCGCCGCGCGGGCCGGGTGGCTGATCCCCAAGGACCGCTGGCAATTCCCCAAGCAACAACAGTGGCCCTCGGAATGGCTGAGCACCTTTGAACAAAAAAGTGAATCCGAGCGGACAACCTCCACGATGTCGACTTGGCTGGCTTGGACGCCCTACGTTCTTGTCGCGTTGCTGCTGGTTGTCACGCGATTGCAGACGGTACCGGGCACGGATGTGAAACTTCCCATAGGGAACTTGCTGAAGTCCGTGAAATTCGAGCGCGTGCTGGCGAAGCAGGATCGGTTCGTACGAAGTCAGCATGTCGACCCGGATGGCACGTTGACGTTGCACTACTTCGACAACTCGCGGGAAAGCATCCCGGCAGGCAAAGAGGCAAGGAAAGCCGCCAATCTTGTAGCTGGAAAGACCGTGCCACTGTATCTGCCGGCCTTCACGCTGCTAGTGGTCGTCTTGATAACAATCTTTCTGCATCGCATGAGTTTCTATGCTGCCAAACGAGCGGTGTTTGACGCAACGCGAGTGCTGGTCGGTGCGGGGTTTGTATTGGTGTTCACGGTTCCGATGGTACGGGTCTACATCAACTCGGATGTGAACGGGGCGGTCGATTTCGTGGGTGAGAGTTTGCCCAGAATGCCGGTCGCCCTAGCCGACTGGGTTTCGACGCACGTGGGTTCCATCTGGCCCGCTTTCGCCGGACTGATCGGTGCTTTGGGTGCCTTCATTGCCGGCAGCAACACCGTCAGCAATCTGATGCTGTCGGAGTTTCAAGACGGCGTGGCCGGAAAGTTGGGAGTTTCGCGATCGATGGTTGTCGCCCTGCAAGCCGTCGGGGCCGCCGCGGGCAACATGATCGCCATTCACAACGTGGTGGCCGCTTCCGCGACCGTGGGGCTGCTCGGTCGGGAAGGCGCGACGCTCCGCAAGACAATTCTGCCAACGATCTACTACCTGGTCGTGATCGGCATTTTGGGCATGATAGCCGTATACTTCATCGACACGACGTAGAGCCTGAACTCCAACTCTCAAATGTCCCGCAGGATTTCTTCGGCTGCGTTCTTGCCGCATGCGCCCATAACGCCGCCACCTGGATGGCTGGCCGCGCCGCACAGATACAGGCCCTTGATCGGCGTGCGATGGTCGGCCCAGCCCGGGACGGGCCGCATGAAGAACAATTGGTTGAAGTTCATCGAGCCTTGCATGATGTTGCCGCCGGTGAGGCCGTAGACGCGCTCGATGTCCATCGGGCTGAGTACTTGGCGATGTTCGATCGCGTCGGGCACGTTGGGAGCATAACGGGCGAGCAGTTCGATGCAGCGGTCGGCAAAATCTTCCTTGATGTCGTCCCAGTTCTTGCCGTCGGCCAGTTTATACGGTGCGTACTGCACGAACATCGACATGATGTGCTTGCCCGCCGGAGCAATCGTGTCGTCCACGCTGGTTGGCAACGTGATTTCCAAAATGGGCTCGGTGCTGGGAAAGCCGTACTTGGCGTCGTCGTAGGCGCGCTCGAGAAAATTGAGTGTTTCGCCGATGTGCATCGTGCCATGATGATGGGGCGCGATGCCGCTGGACGGCATGCACTTGAAGTTCGGCGGCTCGGACAACGCGACGTTGATCTTCATCGACGCCGACGAATAGTCGATTTGCGAGATCGCTTTACTGAATTGTTCAGGCAGATCGCCCGGTTGCAGGAATGCCTCGAACGTTAAATGGGCGTCGACGCTCGACGCCACGACATCCGCTTCCAAGACCGAACTGTCTTCGAGGCAGACCGCTTTGACTCTTCCGTTCTCGGCGACGATCTTCTTCACGGCCGCTTCACGGCGGATGTCGACATGCAAGTCGTTACAAGCTTTCTCCAACGCGTCGGCCAATCCGCCCATCCCGCCTTGCACGAATCCCCACACGCCGCGAGCACCGCCCGCCTCGCCCATCACATGGTGCAACAGAACATAGGCGGTTCCCGGCGACGAGATCGAGGCAAACGCGCCTATGATGGCGTCGGTGGCTAAGGTCGTGCGCAGGATTTCCGATTCGAACCAACGTTCCAGAATGGGCCGCGCGGCCCCGGTCAGCAATTCAATCGCGTCGGGCAGGTCGTCCCCTAGCTCCTTGACCGACTTGTACATGTCCCACATTTTCCCAGCATCCCGCAGGCGTTTGCCCAGGCCGATCGAGCGGTTCGAAGACGGCAGCGGTAACGGATCGGGCGCGGCGCGGGACAAGGTCGGTTCGAGGACCGCGGCGACCCGTTCCAAAAGTGCCTCATAGCGGGGAAATGCTTCGGCATCTTTCTCGCTGAACTTGGAAATTTCGCGCTGGTTGGACGATTCGTCCGGACCCAGCAGCAACGACCGGCCGTCGATCATCGGCGTGAACGACGAAGGATTGCGCGGCAGAATGTTGAGCCCATAATGCTTCAGCCGCAAATCGCGAATGATCTCTGGCAGAAACAGACTGATGACATAGGCGGCCGTCGAGACTTTGTAGCCGGGCCATAGTTCCTCGGTCGTCGCGCAGCCGCCCAGCACATCTCGCCGTTCCAACACACAAACCGTCTTGCCCGCCTTGGCAAGATAGGCCGCCGTGACCAAACCGTTGTGTCCACCACCAATGACAATGCAGTCGTACTTCCTGTTACGGGCCATGTCGAATTATCAGCCTTTCAATCCCGTGGTCGCGATGCCACGGATGAATGTCCGTTGTGTGAGAAAAAACAGAATCAGAATCGGTAAAGTAAACAATACAGCGGCGGCCAGCAGCAAGTGGGTCTGATCGGAATAAGAGCTGATGAACCGCTCCAGCCCGTACGCTAGCGGGAATTTGTCCGGGTCGCTCAGATACAACAGCGGCCCATTAAAATCGTTCCAAGAATGGATGAATTGAAACAGAGCCACCGTCGCCAGCGCCGGTTTGCTGAGCGGCAAAATAATTCGCCAATAAATCCCCCATTCTCCCAATCCGTCCAGCCGAGCGGCTTCGCTCAGTTCCTCGGGGATGGTCATGAAAAACTGCCGCAGCAGGAAAATGTAAAACGCTTCCCCGAGAAATGTCGGCAAAATCAACGCCCATAATGAATTATACAATCCGATTTCGCGTAGCAGCAGGAATCGCGGAATCATCGTGACATGCCAGGGCAGCAGCATCGTGGCGATGACCATCGCAAACACGATTCGACGACCGGGCCAGCGCAGTCGGGCAAACCCATAAGCGACTAGCGAACAGGAAAAGACCGTGCCGATGACGCTGCCGGCGCACAAGATCAACGAATTGCTCAGATACCGCAGGTAAGGCATCGAGGACACGGCCTGAGGATAATTCTCCCAAGACCAATGGCGCGGCAAGATCGAATGCGGATTTTCGGCCAACTCGGCGGCCGACTTGAGCGACGAGAGTACCATCCACGCCAGCGGAGTGGCGAAAACGACTGCGGCTGCCAACAGCAGTAGGGAGGCGGTGGGATGTGGTTTCGCTCGCGCCACGACTATTTCCGTACTCGTTCCAAGTGTGACTGAATGTGTTGATTGGCATCGTCGAGCAACTCGGCAGCCGAGGCATCGACATCCTGCATCGCCGCTCCGCCCACGCCTTTTATCTCGCGATTGAAATACTGCGCGCCGGGGATGACCGGTATGGGGAACTGATTCGGACTGCCCGCCAAATCGACGAACTCGGCGAACAGCGGCTGCTGCTGGAGGTACTGTTGAAACTCGGGCCGGTCGACCACTTGTTGCGAAACAGGAATCCAGCCGCCCGCCGCGCACGTCTTGGCGGCTTCGCCTTCATGGTTTTCAAAACCGCTCCAGAACTTCATGAACTGCCAGGCTCCGTCGCGATTGCGAGCGCCGCGCGGGACCACAAAGAAGTTGCCGTTGACCCAGCCAGCTCGCTGTCGTCCACCCGGCGGAGCAGGTAACGGCAAGACACCATATTCGGCAACCGGCAACCCTTCGGCCAGCCGGGCCTCGCGCGAGCGGTTAATGTCACGCACTCGCCATTGTCCATCGAGGATCATGCCATAGCGGCCATGGGGCGTGTCGGTCGACACCGGCAACAACGGAAAGGTCTTGCCCGGCAGCGACAGGTCGCCTTGGCGAAATATGGCTACTTCGTCCGCGCCGAATTTTCGGCTGAAGCGTTGCATCCAGCTTAAGGCGTCGGCCAAGGCTGGGTCGTTGGCGGTCGCGCCGGTCTGCGGGTCGTGGAAAGTGCCGCCGAACGCGATGCCCCAGGCCCACAGCCGCCGGGAATCGGGAAGATAACCAAAGCGAACTCGCCTGCCGGATTCATCCACGACGGCTAGCCGCTCGGCAACGGTCATAAGATCGTCGGGCGTTTTGGGCAACGGAAGATCGGGATGCTCGTCGAACAACGTCTTGTTGTAGTAGAGCGCGCGGATGTCGAGCCCGTTGCACAAGCCGTACAGTCGTCCGTCGTACTGGCAAAGCCGCTTCGCTGCCGGAAACAGCCACGCGTTCAGTTCAGCCATCTCTTCGGGCGACGCCAATTCGTCGAGCGGCGTTAGCGCGCCCCGATGGGCCCAGTCGGCAACAATGGGATCGTCTTGGTTGATCACATCGGGCGGATCGCCGCCGGTCACCGCCAGAAACAGCTTGACGTCCAGGTTGTTGCCCGGCATTGCAATCGCGCGGACGAAATATTTTTCTTGAGATGCATTGAACCGCTCGACCACATCTTCGACCACGGCCAGGTCTTCGCCGCCCCAAAAGTGCCAGAACACGACTTCTTCGCGGCCTTGGCCGGCGATGTCCTTTTCGACCCGCCGCCCGTAGGCGTCGTAGAGTACGACACTCAGCGAAAGCAACAGCAACAATCCCAACGCAACTCGGCTCGCTTTCATACGCGGGCTCCTTGGTAATGGACCCAACGTCGCGACGATCGAAACAGCAGGCCGGTGCATACCAGCAAGATAACGAACAACAGCCAAGCCATGGCCGAGGCGTAACCCATATCCAAGTCCTGAAACGCGGACAAAAACAAATGCAACGACAGAACCAGCGTCGAGCCGCCCGGTTCGCCGGTTCCCTCACTAACGATGTAGATCTGCGTGAAGGCTTGCACCGACTGAATCAGTCCCATGACCAAATTGAAAAAAATGACCGGCGTCAGCATGGGCAGCGTGATTCTGACGAACCGCCGAATCGGGCCGGCTCCATCCAGCTCGGCGGCTTCGTAGAGTTGCACCGGAATATCGCCGATCGCCGCCAAGTAGATAATCATGAAGTTGCCCACACCCCACAGGCTCATCAGCACCAAGGCGTCTTTCGAACCAAACCGGATGCCGTTTTCAAACCAACCCGGAATCCAAGCCGCTTCGTGAGGCCCTTTGAACCAGGGAGCGCCAGTAGGCGACAAATCCAATACGTAATTCACGAAGCCGTCCTGCGGGTCCAGCAGCCACAGCCACAGCACCGAAGAAGCGACCACCGGCACTACCGACGGCAGAAAGACGATCGATCGATAAACGGCCTGGCCGCGAACTTTCCACGACAGCATGACCGCCAACGACACGCCCAACACAATCGACAGAGGCACCGACAACAGCGAGTAGTAGGCCGTATTCCAAATCGCCTTGCCAAAATCACGACCGGACAGCATCTCGCCGGCCAGCCGCTGGTAGTTCTCCGTGCCAATCCATTCGGGCGACGACAGCAAGTCGTATCGGCAGAAGCTCCAATACAACGACGCCCCAAAGGGAAAAGCAATCAAAACGCAAAAACCGACAATCCACGGCGCGATAAAGGCCAGACCCACGGATGCCTGTTTCAGGACCGGTGAGCTAGATTGTGGTGGCCGGGCGGATGACATGGAGTTGCGATTCTGAAGATCTTAGGCAGTATTCTGGTCAACCGAGATTTGACCAACTGCCATACATCGACACAATAGGCCGCCAACAAACCCAGCCGGCACAGCGCCGTCGTCAAACACTCGTCCCAGATCAAGAATCTGCAGGTCCAGCAAACCCTACCCAGCCAATTTCGATGTCATCCGACCTTCTTAGTGCCAGGCTCATCTGAGCGGCGTGGTGCTGGATGTGCCGAATGTTGTTCAGATGAAATTCGCCGCGGGGGATCTTGTACCAGTCGAATCCCGAGGGGCCACTCAGCGACGTGTCGGTTTCAGCCGCGACCGAGGCCGATGCTTTTTCTCGGCATAGCTGCACGTAATCCAAAATCAGCCGCTTGTCGAACGGATTGTCCGCGACGACCTCTTCGAACGGCGGCCATGGCAGGCGGCCGAAGAATTCGTAATGCTCGCGATGAAAGCTTCGGGGCGCGAAGGCACCGAGGTTCGGCGAGAGATAAAGATCCGTAATGTACAGCGTGTGGTAGGCGACGTGCCAAAACGGAAACGTGCCGACGTTCGCTTCCCAGCGGTTGTCGGGGCAGGCAACGACACTCGCCCGAAGCATCGACAGCGCCGCGTGAAACTGCTGGACAAGTGCGTCTTTAAAAGGCTCGCTCATTGATGCCGGCTCCGAATGAGGTTGCTGCGTTGTTTGTTGCCGAGAGACGTACCGGATCAAGTCTCCCACGTTTTGAATCCGTTCCGCGGCGTCGTCGGGGATGGAAATGTCGAATTCTTCTTCCAGCTCCATGACCAATTCCACCGTGTCCAGCGAATCCGCGCCCAGTTCGGCAAAGGTCGTATCCGGCGTGATGCGGTCGGTGGCGACGCCCAGCGTCTCGGCAAATCGATTTTGAAATGACGAGAGCAACTCGGCGGAGGACCAGAGAAGATGCCCGCAATTCGGACACGGCGCGTCACCCGACGGCAGCGAGAATTCGAGCTTCGTCGCAGCGCCACAAAGGGGGCAACGGCTGGGCAGTCCCTCAGGTGTTCGAGACGAAATGGTCACAACATTTCCTGGCGGGGAAAGTATTCGTGCCTACCGCTTGTTGAGTTTGACAGCGCACACGCCATATACGCGCAGGTGTGAAATAGTGAACTTAACTCGACCCGCTTCTTCCCGGAATCCAACAACGGCGGACTGACGGCCGTCCGGCGCGTAAAGCCTAATTTCGTGAGCTTTGTATCCGTCCGGCAAGCGCAAGTTGACTGGAATTTCGCCGACCGCTCGCGGCCGTTCCGACGAAGGCCCCGTGCGATTGTCCTCGGGGGCGCCTTCCTCGCGATCGTAATTGACCAGATGCAACACAATTTGGTCGGCATGCTGGTAGGCGGCGACCCGCACGGTCCAAGGACTTTCGATCGACGTCGCTCCGCCTTTCAGCAATCGTTTCTGAATTTCGGTCGCGGCATCGTTCGGCGTTTTCGCGATGATACGGACAGCGGCGGAAACGTCCGCTGCGGGGCGGTCGTGCCCTCGATCGTCCACGCTGGCAAATTCGCCATGTATTAGAAGTTGACCCCCGCCGTCCGCGTAATCGCGTATTGCGGTTAATTGTTTATTCGAGAGGGACACGACATGCGGAAGAATGACCGCCTGATATTGTGCCAGCCGCTGGGACGTTATCTTTTCGTCGGCCAGGACATCGAGCAGTACTTGGCGTTCGACCAGCGCCTGACCGAGATGGCGAAAGACCTGCAAGGACTCAGGCCGGCGATGGAGTACGCTTTGTCGCGGCAACACCAAGGCGACGTCGGCAAGCGGCGTTGAAGAATCCAGCAACCCGGCGTGGCGATTGGCGAATTTCGTATAACGGGCCAATACTTTGAATCCGACTGGATCTTCGAATCGCATGTATCTTCCCATTCCCAGGCCGCCGTTGGCAAATCCCTCGGCCATGCTAACGGCCATACGGCTGCGGTCGTACTTACCCATGACAAACGGCTTGCCGGCCGAAAGTTCGCGCACGTACAGGCAACTCAGCCACGCATCTCCCGCCTTGCCTTCGGCCAGATTGAGATTCTTGCCGACAAACGACGCCCCGCCTGAGTACCAAAAATAATCTTCGTCGCGGCCCCACATGTCCAGCGGCAGAAACGCCCGCTCTTCGGCAATCCCCACGTGTCCGAGGTGATTCCATTGGGCGATGATCAAGTCCTCTTTTAAAGACCTTCCATAATCCACGAAGATCTCGTCAAACATCTGCTTGAAATGCTCAGCGGCCCAGCGTGCGGCGAGCCAGTCCAGTTCCGTCGAACTCTCCGCATCGGGATAGCCAGGAATGCGGCCAGGAATTGCCGGAAACACGTGTTGCTCCAGTGCGTCAACACTGTCGATACCCAGGTCGGCCCGCAGTTGCCGGGGCGAACGATTTTTCCGCAGCCACGTTTTGAAGGCTTGCTGGCAATAGGGGCACACGCAACCGAAGTGGTAGTTGAAATTCGTGTTGACGCCGTCCAATCCCTGCTCGACGGCGACCTTCAGCATCTGCTTGAGCATCTGCCGCGTGTGCGGGCTCGACAAGCAAAGTGCCAGTTGGCTCTGATTGTAACGGCCTAGTTGGATCGGTTTTCCGTCGGGGCCCCGTTGCAGCAATTCGACCACTTCGGCGTGCGGCTTGGGGCCGAGCAGGTCCGTGGGCCAGTTTCGATTGTAGTACTCAACGAAACCGCTCTGCTCGTCCCAATGGCCCATCACTTTAACAAGCCGGAAATGCCCCACGGCTTTCAGACCTAATTCGTGAATTTGCGCGTTCAGTTTTCGCTGAAATTCCAACGCCGCGCGTTCGCCCCGGACTGGCAGCATCATCGGCCAACCCGTCGACTTTTCGTGGTCCGCGTAACCGTGGAACATGGCTCCATAGTTGCCGACTTGCACAATGCTCGGCCGCGCCTCTTCAAGATAGGGAATCAGCCGCTCGTGATTCAACGAACGCGTGACGAAAAGCGTTCGTAGCGCGCGGCCACTTGCTTTGGCACTGGCGTCGTCACCCGCGGCCACGATTGACCCCGTACTGGCCATCGCCGCCGCATGCAGCAACAGAACAAATAAAATTCTTCTGCTCATTAATGCTCTTCTTCTGTATGCAATGCGTGAATGTCGCGCCAAGAATCGGATTCTGGCCGAGGCCTTGCCACTGGCCAGCCATTCTCAGTGTACCATGCATGACCGTCACCACCGCTCCGTGTGGCGGACGGTTTCGGCACGCTCGCCGCCGGCGAAAAAGGGTCCCATTGACATCACCGTCACTAGATTCAATACTCAGGAAGCCATCAACTTTCTCCCCCTTCTTTCCGCCAGTCTATCGGGCTTTCTTTTTAGCCGGCCTCGTATCTCTCACGGAATTTCGCTCACGGAATCAGATTCGCGGTTTCTTGCCGCACCCAAGGGGATGAAGCGACCATGATCAATACGCTTTATCTGCCTGAATTGCGGGAGATGCTTGATGCCAACGACGATCATCTGCTGAGCGAATTCTGCACCGCACTGCACCCCTCGCGGACTGCCGACTTCATGCAGGGGCTGACCGATAGCGAGTCGTGGCGGGTCTTGATGCATGCCGAAATGCCGTTGCGGGCCGAGATCTTCAGTTTTTTGGATCACGATAAGCAAATCGGCATCATGGAAGATGAGGATCGCGATCAGATCGCCGAATTGATTGCCGAGCTTCCTCCCGATGATCGCGTCGACATTTTGGCCGGCGTCGAGGATTCGGTGGTCGACGATCTGTTGGCGCGAGTGCCGACGGACGAACGGCGGGATATCTTGCGCTTAAGTTCGTATCCCGAAGATACCGCCGGCGCGGTGATGACCACGGAAGTCGCGCGGCTCAAGGAAACCTACAACGTCCGGGAAGCGATTGCTGAATTACAGAGGCAGGCGGAAGAAGCGGAGACGATTTATTACCTTTACGTCGTCGATGAAAATGAGCAGTTGCGGGGGATCGTTTCCGCCCGTCAACTGCTTGCCTCGATGAACAAGCCCGACTTGCAACTCTCGGAATTGATGGAAACCGAGATTGTTACCGTGCACGTGCTGGACGATCAGGAAGACGTCGCCAATAAGGTGGCCCGCATGGACCTGCTGGCGATTCCGGTGGTGGACGACGAACACCACATGCTGGGGATCATCACGCACGACGACGTGATCGATGTCGTCCGTGAAGAAGCGGCCGAGGATGCACATCAAATGGCCGGCGTCGATCCGCTCGATGTGAGCTACATGCGAACGTCGGTCTTGACGCTTAGCTGGAAACGCGGGATCTGGCTCACCATCCTGTTCGGCGCGGCGCTGCTGACGGCAGTGGCCTTGCGCAATTACGATGAACAGCTCGCGGAATGGACGTGGCTTATCCCGTTTATTCCGCTCGTGATTTCAACGGGCGGGAACTCGGGAAATCAGTCGGCGACGCTCATCATCACGGCGCTCACCCGCGGCGAGATCAAATTGAGCGATTGGACCAAAGTCGTTCAGCGAGAATTGGCGCAGGGGTTGGTGTTGGGTGGATTTCTAGCCACGATAGGCTATGCGATTGCCATCTTCTTCGCCGATCCGCCTGTGTACAAAAATGCGCTGGTAGTACCCATCACGCTGCTGCTTGTCGTCATCACGGGTACGCTGTCGGGTTCGCTGTTGCCCATAATCTTTAAGGGGATCGGCTGGGATCCGGTACTGATGAGCAATCCTTTCGTGGCCGGGATCATCGACATTCTGGGCATTGTGATCTACATGAACATCGCCCTGCTGTTGCTCTGACCGCGATCTACACCTTTTAGCGGCGGTGACCAGTTCCTTGCCTATCCAAAAACGGCATCCACGGTTTTGCCGCCGTCGACGACTTTGATGGGACGGCCAATGCCGCTCATGTTTTCGTGATCGGGATCAATATCCAACGCGGTGAAGACCGTTCGGAACAGGTCCGGCACTCCGATTTTTCCAGCCTGAATATTCTGGCCGCTGGGATCCGTTCGGCCAACGACTTGGCCGCCCTTCACTCCACCGCCCGCCAACGCAACATTGAAGGCTCGGGGGTAATGATCCCGGCCACCGCGAGGATTAATGCGCGGCGTGCGGCCGAACTCGCCCATCCAAACTACCAACGTGTCATCCAACATGCCTCGTTCACGCAAGTCGTGAAGCAACTGCGCGAATGGCTGATCGACTTGCTGACACAACTGGCTTGTCCGTTCAAAGTTGTCTTGATGCGTGTCCCAATTGCCAGCCGACACTTCGACGAACGTCACTCCCGATTCCACCAATCGCCGTGCGAGCAAACATCCGCTGCCAAACTGCGACGAACCGTACGCGTCGCGAACGGACCGCGATTCCTGGCCGAGATCGAAGGCGGCCATTTTCGGACTCTTCAGCATGCGGGCCGTCTTTTGATAAAGCTCACGATGGTCTTTTACCACTTTTTTTCCGGCACCTTGCTCGTAATCAGACTCCAACTGTTGAAGCAGTCCCAAGCGACGGTCATACCGGCGCTCGCTTGTGGTG
>JAJDEH010000299.1 GCA_029259935.1 Planctomycetota bacterium | reverse complement strand
GAACATGGCCGCGAAGCGGGGTACGCTGTTGGCACGCGTTTCCGAGCCGGCGAGCAAGAAGGCCAATGCAATGGTGAAGGCCAATCTTCGGTTATTCCACGTCATCGATGTTCCTCGCGCGTCCATGGCGCGGCCTTGAATCCTCGTTGTCCGCAAACCAACGATTATAGTCAAACACAACCAATACGTGTGGATTCGCGGACTCCAGCGGCACAGTTCCAGAGCCGCTCCTTCGGGAGACGCAACTTCCGGAGATCCTGACTCCGGTTGCTCGCGGGCGCGAAACCCGGATAATTGTGGCTTCGACTGCCGCAATCGTTACTGAAAACGGTTGCCAAACTGGCAAGTGTCCGTTGTGGGTTCTTCGATTGACAGACGATTCGGCGAGTTTCGCCTCCGCCTTACCCATTCAAAAAAGATACTAAGGAAAGTGATCTCATGCCTCTTCTTGTCGTCGGCTCCGTGGCTTTTGACAGCGTGGAAACCCCAACCGCCAGTAGGGAAAGAGTACTCGGCGGGTCGGCGGTCTACTTTTCCTATGCGGCCAGCTATTTCGGCTCGGTTCGCCTGGTGGGCACCGTGGGAGAAGATTGGCCCGACGAACATACGCAGCTTTTACAAAACCGCAAAATCGACACCAGCGGCCTGCAAGTCGTCGAGGGCAAACAGACGTTTTTCTGGAAGGGAAAGTATCTGCCGAACATGAACGACCGCGAAACGTTAGAGGTTCACCTGAACGTTTTTGCGGAATTTGATCCTGTATTGCCCGAAGAATTCAAACGCTGCAAGTTCGTCTTTTTGGCGAATGGATCGCCCAAGCTGCAATTGAAAGTACTCGATCAGGCGGCCAGCGCGCAGCTATGCGTCGCCGACACGATGGACCTGTGGATTCGCGAAGAACACGACGATCTGCTGCGGTTGCTCAAGCGAATCGACGGTCTCGTGCTGAACGACAGCGAAGCCAAGCTGCTGACCCAAGACGAGAATCTCGTTTCGGCGGGAAAGAAAGTCCTGGACTTGGGCCCCAAGTTTGTCGTCATCAAGAAGGGCGAGCACGGAGCGATGTTCTTTTCCGAACACGAAACCTATGTGCTGCCGGCGTTTCCCACCAAGGAAGTCGTCGATCCCACCGGTGCCGGCGACAGTTTCGCCGGCGGCATGATGGGTTACCTAGCCGAACAAGACAGTTTCGAGCCGGACGTACTGAAGCAGGCGATGGCTTATGGAATCGTCGTGGCCAGTTACAACGTCGAAGACTTCAGCCTGGACCGCATGCAAAACATCGAACGTGAAGATCTTGATGTTCGGCTGCAAGACTACAAGAAAATGCTCAGATTCTAATGAGACGGTGCCTCGTGCGTTGAACATGCGGCTTCGCCAGGGAGAGGGTTCGTTACGGATGTCTGCCGTGAAGAGGCAAGCGAGCTGTGGAGGGGCGGCAGACGCACGGAGATGACGCGGTTGCGCGAGTGTTGGAAACTGCTGAAAAAAGTGCTGTTTCCGAGCATGTGACGGCCAAGATCCCTCGGTATTACTTGCCGCTTCAGCCGTTGGCAAATAGACTAAACATGAGGGACGACAAGTCGGGAAAGGCGATAGCGGTATGCCCAACCAGTCACTTAGGGTGCGCGCGACTAGCAGAATCAATGTGGTTCGAGGCGTCGTGCTGTTTGCTGTCTTGAGTGGGATATCATGTAACGGCGAGAAAACCGTGCCACTTTACGCCGTTCGAGGTACGTTGCTTGTTGAGAACCAACCAGCCGTGGGAGCCTTAGTTGTTTTTCATCCCCAAGACGAGGGTGCCTTCCACAGGCCGCGTGGCGTGGTGGGTGAGAGCGGAGAATTCCAACTCACCACGCATACCAAGAACGACGGCGCGCCAGCGGGGTCTTACGCCGTGACCGTGATATGGCGCGAACAGCCAGACGAAGATGAACGCGGACGCATGTTGCTGCCGCGACGATACCTCAGTCCCGAGACTTCGGACTTGCAGGCCGACATCGAGACTGAATCCAATCAATTGCCGCCAATTCATTTAGAACCGTGATTCCGAAGCTGATCAAAAAACGCAAGTGTCGAACCGGAGCATTCACGCTGATCGAGTTGCTCGTGGTGATGGCGGTCATCGGCGTGCTGGTCTCGATCTTGCTCCCCGCCGTGCAGGCCGCCCGCGAGCGAGGCCGTCGGACGTCGTGTACCAACAATCTCAAAAACTTGGGGTTGGCGGTTCAAGGCTTTCACGAATTGCGCAATCACATTCCGCCGGCCCGCGTTTTGGGCCCTTTTAAGGCGCTTAAGATCAATGCCAAGGCGGAACACTCCTGGGCGGTCTTCATTTTGCCTTATCTCGAACAACAAACCTTGCACGACAAATACTTTTTCGATCGGGACTTTCGTGATCCGATGAACGCGGAAGCCATAGCGTCGTCCTTGGACGTTTTCATTTGCCCGACGACACCACGCCGCTTTCCCCGGTTGGATACATTCACAAGTGGCGGTTTCGTCGATTGGCGGACGGCCCCATCCGACTATGTGCCGTTGATTCGTGTTGACGAAGGCCTCGCGCTGGCGGGATTTATTCGCCCTGTCGCGGACTACAGTGGTGCCATGCAATCGAACGAAATAACCACGTTCGCGGACATTCAAGATGGACTTTCCAATACGCTGCTGTTCGCCGAAGCGGCCGGCCGACCGATGCTCTATCGTGCGGGCGTGCTAGAGCCGGACATTCGAGTGCGAGGTTCCGGGTGGGCCGACTCGCGCAACGCCTTCAGCGTCCATGGTTCAACCGAAGACGGCACCTTTTCGCCCGGAAAGTGCGCCGTCAATTGCACTAATGATCGGGAGATCTATTCGTTCCACGCCGAAGGAGCAAACGTCGTGTTCGCGGATGGTTCGGTTCGCCTCCTATCCGAACAACTCGACATTCAAGAAGTCTGCTATCTTGTGACAAAGAATGGTCGAGAGAATAGTAGTGATCAGCCCTAGTCGAGGTGTTTGATGAAGAAGTTGTGGCTCAGCCTGGCGGTGCTTGTCGTCCTAGGCGGATTGTTTGCATTGTTGCAGCCTTCTCAGGCAATCCTTGGCACGATCCGTGGCGAGACGTTCTTTCAAGGGCGGCCGGCAAGTGCATGGGCCAAGCAATTGCGCAGCGCCGATCCGGTCAGCGTCGAGGAGGCACGCGCGGCGTTTACGTCCGGTGGGGCGGAAGGAGTTGAAGTGCTGGTCACTCTGTTGAAGCACCAGCCGGGATCTGACTGGGAGTCGGCTGAAATACGGTGGCAAGTCTGCGAACTGTTAGCGTCGATCGGTCCGGCGGCAAAACCGGCCGCCGCGGATTTGATTGCGGCATGTTCGGATGGGGATCCCCACGTGAGGAATGTTGCCGCCGCGGCGCTGCCAAAAGTGGATGCAGCGAGCGAGGCAGCGGTCCCCGTTCTGGTCAAGATGTTGGAGAACGACAAAACGGTCAACGTACTGCGAGCCTTGAGTGAATACGGTTCGGACGCGGCACCGGCGCTGGAGCCATTGGTCGAAATATTGAAAGACCAGGATCTGGCGACCGAGGTACGCTGGAATGCGGCCCGAACGCTGGGCAAACTGAGGGCCGCCGGGGTTAGCGCGGAGGCTGTGTTAGTGGAACATCTTAAGGATAAGGAAGCGACGGTTCGAGAACACTCGGCCGAGGCGTTGGGTGACATTGGCCCCGGAGCCAAGAATTCGGTTTCGGCTCTGGTCGCGGTGTTGGCCGATCCAGCAACGCGAGTTCGCCGGGATGCCGTTCGGTCGTTGGGGCAAATTGGAACCGTGTCCGAGGAGGCGTTACCGGAAATTCGCAAGCTGTTGAAGGATCCCGAAAAAATCGTCCAAGATGCGGCCAAAACCGCCCTGGAAATCCTCGACCCCCAGAAGCCCGCTGACGACGATGATGGGGCCGAACGGACTGAACCGGGAAACGGATCTGAATGACTGAATGAGGATGACGAGCGATGTCTCGGAAGACACCTCGTTAGTTCTTCCAAATCACGCTGCCAGCCGCACGCTGCAACTGTTGTCGCGCCTTTTCGTCGGAAGCGAAGAACATTCCAATGATTGAATAGACGCGTTTCCCCCTTCGAAAGGCCACCACGTCTTTCATCATTTGGTCGTCGCCCAGCATCGCCGAAAAACTGTACCTTTCGGCGGAAGTTCCGTTGATTTCGAGATCCTTGGCCGACTCTTCAGCTATCCATTTGCGGACGCCATGCGACGGCAACGCGTGGTACTTCTCCAAGTCTTGCGGTTCGGTTTCGTCGAAACAGAGGATCTCGACCGTGGCGCTCTTGGAAGGAGTTCGCATTTTGTATTGCACTAACAGAATCTCGCCATCGCCCAAGTCATCCGGCAAAACGGAGGATGCCGATTGAAGCCAACCATCGGGAACCAAAAATCGAAAGCCCTCTCGATTGTTCTGGTAAACGGCTGAGTCACGCAGTGCCGGCGCGCGGGGCGCGGAATCACATCCCGTCGCCAGCCAAACGCATGGTAGGCAGACAATGGAGAAGACCCAACGGACGCCTGGATTCATAACAGTCCCTATGGCAAAGTTCCGGCTCGATGGAGAGTTGGCGCGAGACTACTGATCATCAGCGACATCGCGCCCGTCACGGGTCGCCGCGGCGTGCAGCACTTCCATGGCGACGTCTTCACGCATGGCATGCACGGTTGCATCCGCATACAGAAAGTGAACCACGTTCGGATGACTAGAAAAGAAGTCGTAGGGTTCGCTGAATGGACTGTTGAGCCGGCGATTTCCAATGCGAGCCAGTACCATGGCCGGGGCACGCTCGGTGACGGAGGTATAGACCGGCGCTGACGCGCGCGTACGAGCCGTGCCCAACGAAAACACGCCGGCCCAAGGAGTTTGCGTCAAGACGGCTCCGCGTTCGCCAATCGCGAACGTATGGGATAATCCGTCGCCAATATCGCTAATGGAAATCTGGCTGTTTTGTTGAAACATGCCATTGCCATCCTCAGGAGCGGTGTTGAGCAGACCGAACGACCCGAAGCAGGCCGCATAACTGGAGGTGTGTGCCTCGCCCATCGACTCGTTGATTTCGTTAAGAACTTCGAATTTCCCAACGCCCAGGTCCGACGGGCAAACCAAATGATCCAGTCTCATCGATCGCAATTCCTCGGACTTCGCGTCCTCGACGGACGGCTTCGACATGATCTCGTCATGCATCCCCGCCTGTTCGATAAAAGGAAGCGACAATGCGGCCCACGACCAACCGGGTCGGCTGGGCGAAACCCACATGAACGGTGGAGGCGCGTCAAACCGCGATCCGTGGGGAAAGGTCGGGGTATCGGGAAGGATAAGCAGTGTCCGCTCGTTCGATTGGGAGATGATATAGCCTGCGGGAAACAGGTTGTACGTGTCGTGATACAATTGCAGCGAGAGGCCCACTTGGCGCAGATTATTCTTGCAGCGGGTGGCCCGGGCGGTCTCGCGCGCCGCCTGAATGGCGGGCAGCGCCAAGGCGACCAAGATGGCAATCACGGCGAAAGCAACGAGCAACTCTATGACCGTAAAGGCTTTCCTAGAAATCATTTGCTCTTTACTCCGGAGTGTGACACTGCCTGTTACTGATGATAAGATTGAAGGTCAATAGTGTCAAACAAACCGCTATCTCAAGGGCGGTTCAACTTCATATTGGAATGATTCGCGGAATGACGCTGGTGGTAGCATGTTCGCCATTCTGGCCGTAGTCCCCATTATACCTGCATTGCAGGCCCTGGCGCTGCTGATTCCCACGTTATTACTGTCCGCCATCACAGCGGCGGCCTCGCTGGCCAAACCCCAGGTGGCTCGCAAGGCGGTCAGCTTTTTGTGGAGCCAAAAACTTGCTTTGACGGTCGCCCTGGCTGGCGTGCTTGTCTCGCCCTGGTTTCTTCGGTCGCGTGGCGCTGTTTTCCAACAAGGGGCAATTACCACATCACATCGAGAATTCGACTGGCCAACCGCACGGGGAGATTTGCAACGACTGGGATGTAGGCCACAAGCGGTTGGGCCCACGGAAGGCGGCGTTAACTGGACGTTCGGTCGAGGCGAGTCTTTCTACTCATCGGCCGCCTACGATGGCCAGTCGATCTACATCGTGGGCTCACGGGGCGATCGTGGGCGCATCTATTGTCTCGACCCCGTCACGGGTGACTTGAATTGGAGTTGTGCCCCCGCAGGCTATCGCGCGACATTTTCTTCTCCAGTCGTCGCGCACGATTTTCTCGTTTGCGGCGAGGGATTGCATCATGTGCGGTCGGGGCGTGTCGTCTGCATCGACCTGCGCCCTGGACGGATCGGCCGGATCGCCTGGACGTTTCGTACAAGCAGCCACGTCGAATGCACGCCTGTGATCGATTCCGGCCGCGTTTATATTGGGGCCGGTGATGACGGAATTTATTGCCTCGAATTGGAACCGAATTTGGACGGTCGCCCACGTGTCCTTTGGCACGCGAGCGGAGACAGATATCCAGATTGCGAAACATCGCTTGCCGTGCATGAGGGCCGAGTCTACGCCGGACTGGGAGTGGGTGGGGCGAACTTATGTGTCCTGGACGCCGATTCCGGCAGCGAGATTGCACGGATTGAAATGCCTTATCCCGTTTTTAGCCCTCCTTCGATTATGGGCGACAAACTCTATTTAGGAATGGGATGGGGAGACTACGTCACACCAGCCGAAAACCCACGGGGACAAGTTTGCTGCATTGACTTGAAGTCGTACGAAGTGGAGTGGGTGTTCAAAACCGCCGGCACGATCCTGGGAGCAGTTGTACCACGAGATGAGCAGCTTTACTTCGGCTGCTCGGATGGAGTTCTTTATTGCCTCAGCCGTCAAGGAAAGCTGTTCGGGAAATTTGACAGCCGCAGTCCTCTTAACACTTCACCGGCCGTTACTGAAAAGGCCGTCTACACCATGAGCAGTGCCGGCACCGTGCACTGTTTGAATCGAAAGACGTTGAGGCCCATTTGGGACCCCATTTGGGACTCTACATTTGCTGACGGCGGCCGCTTTGTGAGCGCTCCGGTAATCGCCAAGGGAAGACTGTTTGTAGGCACCGAGGAAAATGGCTTTGCTTGTCTTGGACGGACAAACGATCATGCTTCGACCTCCCTTTGGCCGAGCCGTTTGGGAGGACCTGGTGTCGCCGGTTCTCCCATCCACACCGAACTGCCGAACGATACTTCATTGATCTGGCAGTTTGCTGGAGCGGAACAACAGACGTTGCCGTTCCAAGTTACGGCTCCGGTATCCATTAGTGGCGACCAAGTCCTTGTTTCGACAACGGCGGGTGTGGCCTCGTTGGATTTGTCCGCCGCCGATGAAGCACCGCAAGCCCGCTGGCTCGCAAAATCGTCGCTAGCGGTTCATATGTCGCCAATAGTTGCAGGCGGCAGCGTGCTGGTCATTGGTGGCAAGGAAGGAGAACAAGATCGCGCTCTGCATTGTATTACTCTGGATGACGGCAGCATGCAGTGGCGGCGAGCGGTCGACAGCCTGGCTTCGGGCACGATCTGCACCGACGGGGACCATGTATTTGTCCAAGACAAAAAAGATCAGTTATGCTGCCTGGATTTGTCGAATCAGATGGTGTGGCGGCAGAAAAATGTGGGAAGAATTGATTTCGCGCCGTACGTCGAAGATGCCGTAATCGTGATTGCGTCATCTGATCCGCCCGCCTTGACGATACTCGATCGCGGCACTGGCAAGCGGTTGTGGCGGGTTCCCCTAGATGCAACGCCTCGGGATGCGCCTTGTCTACGCGAAAGCTCGATTCTGTTGGCCACCTCACAAGGAATCGAAAGACGCGAACTGGTCGATGGTACCCCCATGGACCATTCGCCGATAATCGTCGGTGGCGTCGGAGGCGCCGTCCATTTTGGCTCGACTCAATTCACATTCATCAGCGAAGCTGGCGAACTGGTTGTCGGGAACTTGAACGACCCTGGCAGTGTGACGAGAATTCCCGGCGCGATCGCCGGGCTGAACGCTTTGGTTGACGAGAACCAGATCCTGTATCCAACGCAGCGCGGAATCATGCGCTGGAAACGCGGCGATGTTGAGCCCCATATTTGTCTGGAAGCAGCAGCCGTCAAACAACTGACAACGCCGCTTGTGGCGCACGGAGGCCAAATATTCGCCGGTTCCGACGGACGCGGATTGATCTGCCTGGGCGAGGACCGCACGGAATGACCGACGCGCCTAGCTGGGTTTATCGATTCTCTGATTCATTGGAGATGGACGACGCCCAACTGTCGGAATTATTGGGAGGTAAAGGCGCGTCGCTGAACAGAATGACGCGTGCCGGATTCGCCGTACCACCCGGCTTCACCGTTACGACTTCCGCATGTCGCGAGTACTTGGAAGGGGGTGGGAATTGGCCGGCGAAACTGTGGGAGCAAGTTTGCCAACAGGTCCATTGCCTGGAAGCTGAAAGCGGCCGCGAGTTCGGCAAACCTCCGTCGCCGCTCTTGTTGGCGATTCGCAGTGGCGCGGCGAAGTCCATGCCGGGAATGATGTCGACGATTCTCAATTGCGGGCTTACTCGTGATCAACTAACCGGCGCGGACCACGACGTACTTTGGGATGAGTTTGCAGTCTTCCTTCGGGCGATCATGCCGGCACCAAACGAAAAGAGTTCAAGCCACGGTCATGCTTCGGCGCGACCGCGAATCGACGAGTTGCTCCGCCAATACGAATCGGAACACGGCGAGCCATTTCCGGATGATCCGTGGCAACTGCTAAGAATGTCCGTGGAATCCGTTTTTCAATCCTGCCAACTGGAAAAGGCGAGGGTCTTCCGGCGAAGAAATGCCATGAAGGAAGACCCCATTACGGCTGTGAATATTCAAGTGATGTGCCCAACCTCGTTCGCCGGTGTCCTGTTTTCCCGCGATCCGCTTGATAGCTCACGCCGCGAGATGGTGGTCGAGGTCGTACCTGGCATCGGAGACAAACTAGTTGGCGGCCATGTTCAGCCGCGCAGATTTTTCGTTGGTCGAGAAGATAATGTTGTCACTGCCGCGACTCGCGATAGCGGTGATTCGACGGACGACGCGCCCACGTTGCCTTCCGAGGCGCTTGGGCGGCTAGCGATGGACGCTAAACGATTGGAGCAGTTATTTGACGCGACGTTGGACATCGAATGGGGTTACCACGATCAGCAGTTCGTGTTCTTTCAAGCTCGCCCCATGCAGACGGACTCGAGTGCCGAGCGAGTCGCGGAGGTGCGCCGACAGGAAGTCGAGTGTTTACGATCTCTCGCCAAATCTACACGGAAAGTTTGGGGGCGACATAACCTCAGCGAGTCGTTGCCTTCGCCTACGCCGCTTACGTGGGACATCATGCGCCGCTTCATGAGCGGGTCGGGAGGATTTGGCCAACTCTATCGACAAATGGGGTATCGGCCATCCAAGCGAGTTTGTCGCACGGGTTTCTTGGAACTAATCGGCGGACGCATCTACGCCGATCCGGACCGCATGGCGGAGCTGTTTTCGATCGGCCTACCCTTCCGTTATGACCTCGACGCGCTGGCCGACGATCCCGCCGTGTTGGAGCAAGCTCCCACTCAGTTTGATGCTCCCCAGACGGACCCCGCATTTCTGTTCAAGCTGCCCGGTGTTTTGTGGCGTATTTTTCAAACGGTGGTTCGATCGCATCGATCGGCAGCCTCGGTAGCGGAAGAGTTTGATTCGAGATTGCTGCCGAGCTTGACTGCTTATGTCCAGCAACAGGTTTCTCTCGATTTGTCATCGCTGGCGGATCGCCAACTCGTAAGACTGTTCAAACGTCGCTGTCAAAAGGTAATGGATGAATTCGCGCCCCGACTTCTCAGGCCGGGCCTTTTCGGAGGAATGGCATTAGCATCCCTGCGGCGACAGCTAACGGAGCTTCTTGGCAAAGACGATGGCGAAAATCTGGCTCGGGACTTGATGGGTGAGTCGGATCAACTGCACGATCAACGCCAAGCTCGACTATTAAGTGAAATTGCGCGGGGCGAAGAATCGCTTTCGGCATTCCTTGACGAATTCGGTCACCGTGGTCCCGGCGAAATGGATCTCGCCTGCCCTCGTTGGCGAGAGGAGCATCAGCACATCCGCCAGTTGATTTCATGGAGGGGCCAGCAAGATCCACTCAATGTGGGGAATGAACTGAAAGCCGACGTGGGAAGTGCGTCGGATGACAAATTGGCCCAACATCTGGCTGATTGTGGGGCGGGCAGTCTGTTGCCGCGCGTTCAACGTGTTGTTCGCCGCGCCCAGATCTTGCTGCCCTACCGGGAGACAGGAAAACATTATTGGATGTTGGCCTACGATTCGCTTCGGCGAGTCACTCAGGAGTTGGCGAGCCGCTGGGAGTTGGATAGCAGCATCTATTTCCTAAGTCTTGAGGAGATAGAAAATTGGGCCGAAGGTTCGCATGTCGCCGTGTCCACTATTCACGATCGCCAGCAGAATTGGCGATTGATGCGGCAGTTGTGGTTTCCCGAGGTCATCGATTCCGCACGGCTGGATGATCTAGAGTCGGGTGTGCCCTCCGAGAATGCGGCAGCTTGCTTGACCGGCACCACGGTTTCCAACGGATTTGCCGAGGGAACTGTATGGCTTATCGGAGACAACGCATCATTGCCTCCGGCGGACTTCGTTCTTGTCTCCGAGTCGTTTGATGTGGATATTGCCATTTACTTAGACCGAGCCAAGGCACTCGTCGTGAATCATGGAGGGATGCTATCCCATGCCGCCATCTTAGCCCGCCAACGAGGGATTCCGGCTATCGTCTGCGAGGGTGCTCGACAGAAGTTGAAAACGGGAGACCAAGTGGTCGTCGATGGATGCTCTGGGAAGGTTACTCGAAGGCCGTCATGACCGCATTGTGGATTGACTTGAGTATTCGCGCGGGCGACCTCCTACTGGCGTGGCTGCTAATATTGCCCCGCGATCTCTCGTTGGTGTTGCTAAGTGCACTGACGTCGATGGTACTGCTAGTGTTGCGGCGGTGGCTCACCAACCAGCAGCTTTTGAAACTAGCGAGGCAAGATCTCCGCCGCCTTCGCGAGTGCCTGCGGAACGCGCGCGCAGCCGGCGACCGACAAGCCCTGTCCCGGTATCGAAATACTCGTGCCAAAGTCTTGCGGCTCCGGTTTCTGCTTGAGTTGCGGCCTGTCTGTTTTTCACTCATTCCGCTGGCGATGGTCGTCACTTGGGGCAACGCGCGAATGAACTATCTGCCCCTGGCCGAAAACGAAACCACGACACTGGTTCTTGACACTCCAGTTGCCGACGCGGGCGAAGTCGTTCACTTGGTGCCGACAGAGGGTGTGACTGTAACCAGTGGCTGGCTAACCAAGCTGGAAGAAACGAGTCTGGACGGGAAACGCCAAGCTCAAGCAACCTGGAACATCCATGCAACATCCAGCGGCCAAGGTTACGATCTCAAGATTAGGCGGGGGAAACAAACCGTGTCGCATCATTTGAGCGTTGGGCTAACCATCCATTCTCAAGTGGCAAGGCGTCACGGTGAGCAAGTTGAAACGCGGATTCGGCTACAGCGTTACGTGCCTTTCGGATTCTTACCGGGCATCGAGTTCATCGCGATTCCCGCCTGGATGGTCGGATATATTGCCCTCACGGCTATTTTTTACTTCGGTCTTCGTCGGCTGCTGCGAATGGAATGACACATTCGAGTTCCAGACCAACCGAAGCCAACACAGAGAGTTGTCCTTGGGTTTGTTTTCGCTGGCAACTCACGTCATGTTGACAATTCGGCGGATTTGGCAATAAAGCTGTACGGAGATTTTTGCTGCCATGGATTTGCCGCCTTATTACCCCGTCAACGATTTCGGTCCCGCGATGAAGGGCATGGTGATCGGCGGACTGGGTGTGGTGCACGTCTTTCTGGCGATGTTCGCCATCGGCGGCGGGATGTTGATGTGCTACTTCCAATGGCTGGCTCAAACGGGCCGTTGCCAGCCGGCACGCCACTTCGTCGACGGTTTCTTTAAGCTGCTCGTGCTGGTCAGCTTTGTGCTGGGCGCGGTCACCGGCGTGGCGATGTGGTTCACGTCGATCCAAGTCAGCCCACGGACAATTGGGATGATGGTCGACGAGTTTCACTGGATTTGGGCGATCGAGTGGACATTTTTCAGCCTGGAGATCACCGCCGGCTATTGTTTCTATCGCAACGCGGCGAAATTGAACGATCGCACGCGATTGACGCTGCTGATCATCTATTCCACGGCGTCTTGGTTCAGCCTGTTTTGGATCAACGGGATTCTCTCTTGGCAATTGACTCCCGGTGATTGGACGGAAACGCAGTACGTCTGGTCCGGGTTTTTCAATATCGGGTTCTTTCCGTCACTGATCTTTCGCACGGTGACGGCGATGACGATTGCCTCGTTGGTGGCCTGCGTCGTCGTTAACTGGATGCCCAACCTCGATCGGAAAACGCGAACCGAGCTGATCAACCGAGCCGCTCATTTGCTGGCCCCGATCGCGATCATGCCGCTGCTGTCGATATGGTATTTCGGCACGATGCCGCCCGACAGCCGGGAAATGGTGTTGGGGGCCAGTATGGTGATGATGATGTTCGCCGCTTTGGCGACGGGTGCCTCGCTGTTGATTGGGCTCTACGCCTGGATGGGGCTGATCATGAAACGGCTCTATATCAACGGAGCGACAGCCACCTTGTTACTGGTACTCGCCTTTTTCGCGGTCGCCGGAGCGGAGTTCGTGCGAGAAGGCGTTCGCAAACCCTACACCGTGCGCGAGCATCTTTATTCGAATTCGATGACGCAAAAAGAAATCGCTAACCTGCGGAAAATTGGTTGCGTTTCCGAAGACCCGTATCCGCTCAAGAATCCCGACAACTACCCCAACGATCAGTTGAAGCTCGGCGCGAAAGTGTTTCGCTTTCATTGCAGTGTGTGCCATACCATCGATGGAGCCAACGCCCTCACCCATTTGTCGGGCAGTTGGACGCTTTCACAAAAACGGATGAACATCGCCAAGCTGCAACGAACCAAAACCTTCATGCCGCCCTTTGCGGGCACGCCCCGTGAACTGGAGGCGCTGGTGCAATTCATATCGTGGAACACGGAAGATCGCCCAGGCGACTGGCCCGAATCGGACGATGCCGAAGTGTTGAAGTCAATCCAATCATGGCTGGATGAAGTCGGCACCGAGCCGGGATTCAGAATCTCGCACACAGATAGTCCGGAGGCGCCGTGATGGACGAGCCATTCCCGTTGGGCCTACCAACGCCCACGGCGTTTTATCTGACGATCTATCTGGCAACTTTGATGATCCACATCGTGTTTATGAATTACGTGCTGGCCGGTTCCGCCTATCTGGCCGCCGCCACCGTGGTTCGCGGAGAATCGTCCGACAAGAGCCCGCTGGTCGACATGCTGCGCGATTGGATGCCGTTCATGCTGAGCGCCGCGATCACCGCCGGCATCGCCCCGTTGTTGTTCCTCCAGATCTTGTACAAACAGCAGTTTTATACCGCTAATCTGCTGCTGTTCTATCGCTGGATGGCGATCCTGCCCGTGTTGGTCGCGGGATTCTATCTTTCCTACTTGCTCAAAGCCAAAATGGTGCGCAGGTGGCCGATGCCCGGCCGCATGCTGGTGGGCTGTGGTGCGTTTGCCTGCTTTGCTTTCGTGGGCTGGTCGTGGGTCGAAAATCACTTACTGAGCGTCCAAGGGGAAGAAGTTTGGGCACGGCAGTTTCAGTCGGAAACCATCTTGTTTCGAAGTCCCGAACTGCTGCCCCGTCTGACGCTGTGGTTTGTCGCGGCGTTTCCAACCATGGCCCTCATGGTCGGCTGGCAATTGTTTCGCAAGGCTCAAGCGGACGATCACAAGAGTGCTGCAACGGTTCCCGGTTCGCGCCGCACATCGCTCGTGGCAATGGGGGGAATCCTGCTAAGCGTGATCGCGGCGGCCATCTACTTCTATGTAATGCAGCAAGCGACCCGCGACACAATACTCGGCCCCGTGGCCAGGCCGTATCTTGTGTTGACGATCGTCGGTGGCGTGATTCAAGCTGTGGCTTGGGTGCCCCAGTATTTTCAGTCGCGACTGTCGCGACGTTGGCTTACCGTGGCCACGGTGGGGTTGGTGGTCAATTTCATCGGCATGGCGGTCGTGAACGAGGCGACACGCCTAGCCACGCTGGATATCGAATCGCTGTTCCACCTACACGAGCAAGCATGGAAGGTCAGCGGTCTGGCCTGCTTCTTGGTATTCTTGGTGTTGAACGTCGGGCTGATGAGCTACTGCCTCCGCTTGGTTCGGCTGGGAACGACGAACGAGCGTCGATAACCTGGCCGGGCGCTCTGGAAAACTATCGCTATCGCGAGAGGCAGATTCCTCATCAGGTCGCTAGCCTGTCCTGATAAATCACTAGCTTTTAGGCTTCGGCCGGCTTTCTTGACCAGACGCGATTATCGCACCGCGCCGTTTTTCCGCATCTTGGCGAACCAAAGCAATGTGGCTTCGCCAGTGGTAGACCTCGCGCTGCAGATGAGCAGGAATCTTTCGCGATAGTCGCTCCATTTCCTGCTGCATCCGATCAAGCGCCTCAAGTTGTCTTTCAAACTCGTCCTGGGTCTTCGCCTTGGCGAGCTGAGTTTCGGCGTCGCGCAACACACCGTAGTGCAGCTTCAGCAATTGGTTGATGCGATATTGATACAACGCCGGCAACAACTTGGCGAGCGGCAACCAAAGTACAATCAACGGAAGCAAAATTAACTGCAGCTTGAGCACCCAGCGCAGGATCGCATAAGGGAGCAAGCGAGACAACCATGACTCGCCTGACTTGAAGAATTGCTCGGCCGTTGGGTGCGACGGAATGTCGACGCGTTTGAGACTTGGAAACTCACCTTGTTCTTGCATCACATCACCGCGGCCATGAATCTCTTTCGCCGCAAGCAAAATTTGTTCGACCGCACGTGGGTGCAATTCGTCGCGCGCGACCAGCATTACCGACGTCGCGAGCAGATGAAAGTCTCGGCGCGGAAGGTTCGCTTCAAGGTTGATCGAGCCTTCGCCCAAAGTGACTTGGCGCAGATAGGGGAGAGTTCGTGTATAGGCCAGCGAACGTCGAAAATCGAAGAGCTTGATGTTTGGATCGACGAGGAGTTTTTGCATCTGCGGGCTTTGATAGGTAAGCGCAAAGAATGCCACGTCGATGTCGCCGTTAATCAAGGCGTTTGCCGATTGCGGCATATTCATTTTCGAATCCGCGTTGTCGATACTAACGCCGTTTGCAATTAGCAGCCGCTGGGCGATCACTTGCGTGCCACTTCCTTGCGGACCGAGTGCCAGCTTTTTGCCGGCCAGTTCGGATAGATAATCGACTGATCCAAGTTCTGCGCGATAAAAGACCCAGATTGGTGCGAGATAGACCGCTGCCAGTGATCGAACATCTACGGCCTTCGTATCGACATCCTCAAAAATGCCTGCCTGGACGAATGCCAGATCGACCTCGCCGTTGATCAGCAACTCGAGATTTTCTCTCGATCCCGACGATTTTACCAACTCCGCTTCCAGGCCAAATGGTGCCAGTTGTTCTTCATATTCATGTCCGAATTTTGCGTAGGCACCAAGATTGGGATCGCCGGTTGCGATGCGCACTTTTTGTGGTGGACCGCTTCCCATGAGCCACAGGTTCAGCGCGACTAACGACATAAATAGCAGCAACACAATCGGCCAGGTGATGAGTTGTCGAATTCGATAACGTTTGAGGTAGTTACTCATACCGCTTTGGTTTCCGCCTGCATTCGATCACCACACTTGAATCCTCATAGCTTTGCCGCGTTTCGCCCGAGGGTCTTTTCTCTGTTCACGACTTTGCGACGGTGTCTGCCACGGGGAAGCGTTCCTTATGCATTTTGTTTTCCCAGCATAACGAATTAGTCCCTCTCGGCAATGAACCACGGCATCTGGCCGGCAGCCTGAAGATTCAGCACGGGTTGAGTTGGATGCACGAACTTAAGTGTTTCCTGTTGAAGGGCTTGCGTTTCGTTAGAATCTGCACCCGGTAGACCCCCGCCAGAGGCAGTGGCGGCCAGGGGATGGGATGCTCCAAGGCGCGCTAAAGGCCGAGCTGCTTATTCAATTGACGCACCTTGCCGATGATTCGCCGCTCAATCGACTCGTCGAACGGTGCGGCAAAGTTTGTGTAACGCCGGTGATCGCCGCCTTCGTAACCGCCTTCGCGGAGCACCCGCAGGCTGGGTATGTAAGTGGGTAGGGCATTGCAATAACCGGCAACCCAGACGCTCGGTCCGGCCAGTTCTCGTTTCAATCGTAGCGAATAATCGACGACCGTCTCGCCGGCCAGCCCGACGAGCGTTAAGCCATCGCCAAACCGCGCCACCTGCACGGGATATGCGTACTCCTTGATAAAACCGTCGCCCTCATCCAATTGACGTAACAGCCGCCGGGCATGTCGTTGCAGTGCGACGCTCTTGGACTCGGCCTGTTTGTGCAGTTCGGCTCGGCTTGGTCCTTTGGCGAAGGAAAGCGACGTCGTTTCCAGTGCCGTGCGCAGCGGGCCGACGAGCGGCTTGCTTTGGGCATCCAGCGCCGCCTCGACCGAGTTGGCAAGTGTGCGACCATGCTGTTGTGCCAATTCGTGGGTTCGTCTGGGATAAGGGTTTTGATCGCCGCCACAGCCAATGACGAACAGGGCCGTCATGTTCGGGTGAGCCTCTTGCAGGTAGTGCTGCGCCCAGCCGGCATAGTCGCCGTTCAGGTCGTAAAAACCCAGCACCGTATTATGGCAGGCATAGCCAAACACCACGGCACGCAGCTTCTTCCCGTTCGCCGAGTCGACACGCAAGACGGGCACGCTGTGGTCGACCGGACCGTCGGGATTGGGTCGACCGCGCACGCCGCTGGCGGTCATCAACCGGCGGTTCATGGCGAAGCCGCAGCGGGCACTCGTGTAACTCAGCAGGGTCGGTTCGAGTTTCGCCAGCGTCTGACCGATGGCCGCCACGATGCGATCGGTTGTTTCCCGCACATATTGTTCAGCCCGTTCGATCCAGGCACCTTCGCGTTCTTCAAGCCGCAGGCGATCGATACGAACTTCGGGTCCGCTATGCGTGTGCGAGGCATTCATCAGTAGCGCCGCGGGCGGCAGTTCGAACTTGTCCAGAGCCTGTTGCTGCACGGCATGGCGCATCGATTCGGTAATGCCCACCAGGTCGGTCGTCACAATCACCAGACGACTGCCGGCCGCATCCTCAACTGCCAGCACCTTGGCATACAGATCCTGTGTAGCCTCGTCCGATGGTCGATTGCGAGAGGAATACCCCGCCATCCAAACCGGGCGGTCAGGCGTGATCACGGTCGAAGTCGCGGCGGCTTTCCACTGGTACGCTTCGGCAGCGTTGGCACCGCTATTCCAAAAAGCCAATAGAATCAGTAACACGGCGGTCGCCGACGTCTTGGCAGCCCAGGTGCGCATCGCAACTCCTCGGTCAGCAAAACAAAGATATCTTACTCGCCATCGTCCCAAAACAGTTTCAAAACGAAGCATTTGCATTCGCTAGTTCGGCCACTCCAAGCCGTTTTCCTACCATGTTGATCGGCTCACTTCATCTGCTGACCATGACGCCGCGGACTGATTCCGGGTGCCTGGCGGGCCATGTTCTTCGGACGGTTTGGCAGATCGTAATCGATCTTTCGCGTATTCAAGCTGCGAAAGAACGGGCGGACATTTGGTGGCAAAGAGGCGACTTGATCGGAATTGTAGTCCAGGACTTCGCCAATAGGACCGGCCCACGCGGGACGATATGCAATCGCCAGCAACCCGCGATCGCTTTCGCTGTAATTTGGATAGTTGGCGTGGAACACCTTCTGATTGATAATCACCGCGGAGCCCGCACGGCACGTCACCATCACTTCATCATCATGCGAGAGATAGCGGCGATAGGGATTGCCGTCCGCGTGAAGCGAAAGATGGGAACGCGGGATGACTTTGAACGGGCTATGCTCGGGTGTTAGGTCGTCCAAGTAGTACAGTACGCGAACGAGACAAGGAGAACTGGCCCCCAAGCCGAAGATCTTTGAACCGTACGGCTGTGCGTCGGTATGAATGGCGATTCCAGGATGCCCCGGTTGCGACACGGCGTAAGTGCAAGACGTGCAGATTAGCTCGTCGCCAAACAGTGTCTCAAGAAACTCGATCACGGCTGGCAAAGCAATCACGTCGATCGTGGCCGGTGAATCGGTCCATTGCACGTTGGCAAAACCTCGCTGATGTTCGCTGTAGTCCGTGCCTGTCGTCGGTAATCGCGCCAACTCCGACCGGATCGCCTCCAACTGGTCCGTGGACAACAGATTGGGAAGAACGACGTAGCCTTCCAATTCGATCGAACACACACGCTGTTCGGTACTCAGCGCCGACCAATCCGTATCCGCGCGTCTGGCGGTTAGTACGTCATTTCGCGAATTGGTAAAGGACACATTCATGTTTATGACTTCTCGATCATTCACTTATCTGTGTAGTCGCGGTCTCGTTTGGGAGGGCAACGGTTTTGCCGTCACTATGTTCCCGCGATCACTCAAATACGAAACACACATGTCAGCGAGCGGTAAACGCGAATCGCTTCCTGGCAGAAGCTCCTATTTTGAGTCTTGTTGCCCGTTCGGCTCGCCGCGCGACACATCACGCAAGAGGTCGAGGACCACGTGTTCAATCTTCTCCGACGCCTGAATCTCTAGCATGTTGGTGCCCAGCCATGTTTCATAACCGCCTAGCCGATGTTGTCGTGGCGTGGGGAGATAGCGATTCCAGCCGTTGGCCAGTTCGATCGTAAAAGTCGTTTTCAGCGGACTGCGATCCTTGATGTCGAGTCCAATTTCGGCGAACACTTCGCACGGAATCGACGCGATCCCCACGTCACCGATGCGAATCGCTTGCAGGATGATGTCCTCCGTGGGAGGCATTTTCGCAAGCTGGACGGCGAATTCGGCATAGGCTTTAGCGCGGCGTGGCAGTTTCGATTCGTCCGGCTCGGCCAGGAATCGTTTGGCGCGTTTGAGCTGTTCGGCAGTCGGCTTGCGTAGGTCCAACGTCAGTTCGCGCTGAGCCATCGCCAGCGTGATCGATTCGCGGTGCTTCGTCTTCTTGTAAACTTGCCAGATCTCGTCGGCCACACTGCCGGCGACGTAACGAATCTGCTCGAACGGTTTTTTCCGAGGCTGTGGGTCGCGGAAGTTGATGTTGTTGACGTCGCCGCTTGTGCCGTTGGACATAATGCCGACAAACGGCGGACGGCCGTCGTCCTCTTCAGGAGCGATTCGTTGTTTGATCTGGTTGGCGAATTCGCCGAAGTAATCGGACGATACTCCACCCGCCGGAACGCCGCCGACATAGTGCAGGGAGTAGTTGGCCAACAGTGCGATGGGGCGGCCGCCTTTGGCTCGAACCGAAATAAACGACACCTGCGGATCGGTCGGTCCGGCCGGCCGGTCGAGCAATCCGCGGCCGCGCGGCGGATTCATGCGAACCCGATCCGTCGTCTCGCCAAACGGATTTGGGACGATTCCACCTGGATTCATGTGCCAACGTCGGTTGTGGACGTGCTCCGGCACGTCGAGTTGCCCCCAACCGACCGCGGCCGGTTCCAGGTTCGCGTTGGCCTGCTTGATAGCCTCCACGATTCCACGTTTCAACACCTTCAGATACTCGTCGCTTGCCTTGGCGAAAAGCCTGTCGAGCGACGCTGGGGCGGAATGGGTGTGCGTCGCCGCCATCAATAGGTGATCGGGGCGAATGTCAGTCGCTTTCGATGCCCGTTGCTTTACTTCGTCAAACAGCGTTCGTGGAATGAGGCAACTGTCGACAATCACGATGGCCAGCCGCGTCTCGCCATCGTCCAGCACCAACGCACGGGCGCTCAACGGATCCCAGGCCTTCTCGGCGCCCCGTTCGCTGAACGAGCCCACCAGATACACAGGCCATTTCGTGGGCGTGATATCGCCCACGCCGGCACCGGCTCGAAATTCAGCGGCACCAAGCAAGTTGGGAGTGAGAAAAAGGAGAAGGAACAGCATCAGTTGCGTTTTCATTCGTGGTTTCCTCTTTCCATGGTTTTCTTCTTGAACGGCGCATATTCTACACTGTCGTCGGTTGGAATTGTCCCCGTCTTACACCCAATACCCAGTCGAAGGCATCACACGAAAGTCGTTATACTTGTGGCAGCCGGCACCTTTGGCTTGGGGGCCCAAGGTGCATCTAGGCAGCGGCCTGGGTAAAGTCTCGTGGGGAGTCAAGGCCAAGCCGAAGGGGAGAATGAAAGTCATCGGGCGGATTAACGTCGCCGGAAAAGTCGTGAAGAAATTTGTCGGTGAAACAACCTTTGTTACTGAAAGAGCCAGCGCGGTGGATGTCCAATTCAAAGGACTACCGCTTGGCACGGCCGTGCGGGTCCAAGTTCGACCCTAGTTCCTGGTTCGAGGCGATGGCCGGTTGAGCGAAATTCGTGGGTCGCACATACTCGGTGAAGCGGGCATCAATAAATGAAGCGCTCGTGTTGTGCTGACGCGTTATTCGGAACGGTCGCTTGTTAGGCCGTTGGCACGCCTGACTTTTGATCCTGACAGAGTTCTCGGAAGACTGCAAAGAGCTAATCGTATGCCACATCCCTGGATTGCCGATCGGACCACGGTCTTTGATAGTAGCGGGATTCGAAAAGTTTTCGATCTCGCCAGCCAACTCAAGGACCCGATCAACCTGTCCATCGGCCAGCCCGATTTTGATGTTCCCGATGAAGTTCGCGATGCCTGCGTCGACGCGATTCGAAGTGGCAAGAACGGCTATGCGCTGACGCAGGGCATGCCGGTATTGCGCGACAAGTTGCAAGCCGAAGTGGACCAGAGGTACGGCGCGGGCGTGCGAAAAGTATTCGTCTGTTCGGGCACTAGCGGTGGACTCGTACTCTCCGTCTTGTCATTGATCAACCCCGGCGATGAAGTCATCATCTTCGACCCGTTTTTCGTCATGTACGAACCGCTCGTCAAGCTTGTGGGCGGTGTTCCGGTCCTTATCGACAACTACCCGGACTTTCGAATGGATCTGAACAAAGTCGCCGACGCCATCACGCCGCGCACCAAGTTGATTTTGCTAAACAGCCCCGCCAACCCAACGGGAGTTCAACTTAGCGAAGAGGAAATTCGCGGTGTTTCCGAACTGGCCGCCGAGCGCGGCGTGGCGATTGTTTCCGACGAGATCTACAGCAATTTTTGTTACGACGCCCCGTTCATCTCGCCGGCACAATTCAATTCGCAGGCGATTGTGATCGACGGCTTTTCGAAGAGCCATGCCATGACCGGTTGGCGACTGGGCTTTGTTCACGGGCCACCGGACGTTATCGACGCGATGGTCAAGCTGCAGCAGTACACGTTTGTTTGCGCTCCGCAGCCCGTGCAATGGGCGGGTGCCGTGGCGATGGACGTCGATGTGACCGGACACATTGAAGACTATCGGCGCAAACGCGATCTGCTCGCCGACGGACTGGCGGGGCTGTACGAATTCGAAAAGCCGGGGGGCGCGTTTTACTTATTCGCCAAAGCGCCCTGGGGAACGGCTAGCGAGTTCGTGGCTCGCGCGATCGAGAACAGCTTGCTGATCATCCCGGGAAATATCTTCAGCCACCGGGACACGCATTTTCGGCTTTCCTACGCGGCGGATGACGAAGTGATCCGCCGTGGAATTGACGTCTTGCAAGAATTGGCACCCGGTCCGTGAAGGACAGGTCCCTATTGTGGATAAGACGGGTAGGAGTTGAGCCTCGGGTTCGCGAAGGGTTGGTTGCGGACCGGTTCGGCGGTCGGTTTTTGGAAGTCCGGAGGTCGAACCCCGGTCATTTCCGGGCCGGCGCTATTGTCGGGATAGGGGTCATACTGAACTGCGTTTCCACGTTGAACTTCGTGGCGGCCGGGGTAGAGCCAATTGGGCTGCATCGATTGGCAACCAGACAGCCCAACCAAACAGCAACCAAAAGCAATCCAGCGAATTTGGTTGGACATGCCTCAAGACCCTTAAAGAGAAATCGAATAGGTGATGGTGGCGGAACCGCCAGATGAGTTATCGGGCGGCAGATTATACGCAGGTCGCGGGAGTGACAGAAGCCGAAAACCAAAATCACGGCGGGACCTCGTTCGTTCTCCCACATCGACTACCCCGGCGTGGTAACTTGAATGTGCACAAACCATTTCGTCGATCCAGCTTACGGTAATACCTGTCCTACCAAATAGGCATGTGCAAGCTGCCGTTCGGGCAACAGAAAGCGGTGATAGCATCGATTAGGACAAGTCGGATCAAGTAGAATAACGGACCCTCCGCGTGTCGCGACACATTGCGTGGAAGCCAAACGATCAAGACCAGCCCATCTTAAGCGCGAGGAAAAATGATGTCCGACCAACAAGACACGGCAAACCAATTTACAGACGCTTACCGTCCGCCGGTTGACTACGGACTGCCGCCCGTCAGTCGGCGGCCTGGCATGCTGACCGCGGTTTGCGTGCTGGCCATCGTGCTAGGTGCCCTGGGCATTGGCGTGGTGCTATTGGGCTCCGTCAACTTGGCGTTTCAGGATCAAATTCAGGGGGCCTTTACTCCCGCGCCGCCTCCGAATCAAAAAGGAAAAGAGATTTTCGACCTCCAACAAGCGATGAACAAAGACATCCGTACGCTCAACGCGAAATTCTTCTGGGCCAATGCCGGAATTTTTGCCGTCCACTTGGTTCTGGCAACCTTGCTGCTGGTGGGTGGCATACGGACGATGCAGCTCAATCCAAGTGGCAGGAAACTGCTAATGAGGGCCTGTTTGCTGACGATTCTGTTCGAACTAGGCCGCGGTGCCGTCCATGGCTTGATGCAGTACGAGATGTATCCGTTGATGACGCACCACATGTCGAGGATGGCCAATGCCAGTGGCGGCCCTGGTGGCCAGGGGACCAGCCTCATAGAGACATCCATGACCATTATCCTCGTCGTGGGTGTTGTTTTCGCCGTGGGCCTAATGGCGCTAAAACTCGGCTATTATGTGTACGCAGTTTTTTACCTGCGTCGATCAAGGATCGTGAACTTGTTCGAGACCGGCGGAAGCGAACCGGCGGCGACTTGATATCTTGGGTGCCGCGTTTTCTGTTTGAAGGCTTGCGAACCAAGTTGAGATTGTCCCCTTAATCCGAATCATCTTATGGCACATCTCATTGCGCAAGGGCCCGAAACACATCATCGCTGGCGACGCAAGCTGCCCGCGAATCAGACATGCGTATTGGGAAGGACCCAGGCGGTGTGGTCCGCGCCTTGGGATGACCATATTTCCAGCCAGCATATCGAGTTTTGTTGGGAACGAGACAGACTTAAAGTGAGGCGGCTCGACGATGCGCGCAATCCTGTTTTCTTCGGCGGACGGGAAGTCGACGAGTTTTCCGTGGAAACAGGGCAGCATTTTGTAATCGGCGGCACGACCTTTTCCGTTGCCGACGAACAAGTGGCCGTCACGATCGACGCGCCTGATCCACTCACCGAACAGACCTACAGTGCGCAGTATCTGAAGCGGCTGCGATTTCGTAATGCGGATCAACGCATCGCCTTCTTGGGCCAACTGCCGGAAATCATTTCCAGCGCGGCGACCGACAACGAGTTATTTGTGCGGCTAGTGAACCTGTTGCTGGCGGGAATCCCTCGTGCCTCCGCCGCGGCCCTCGTTAGAACGGGAGACGCGGGCGCCGACGACCTTCACATGGAAGTACTCCATTGGGACCGGCGGCTGCTAACTGGGCGGGCGTTTCAGCCCAGCGCACGGCTGATCCACAAAGCGGTCGAAACCAGGGAAAGCATCGTTCATCTTTGGAGCGATGGGAAGGAGCACGCGCGCACGGCATTTACGGTCAGCGAGGATGTCGACTGGGCCTTCGCCACGCCCGTGGCCGGCGCGTCCTGCCGTGGCTGGGCGATCTACATCGCCGGCAGTGACCGGGGCAGCGACAGTGCCATGGAATCGCGAGTTTCCGAATCCAAGGACCTCAGAGACGATTTGAAATTCGCGGAACTCACCGCGACAACACTGGGCAACCTGCGCGATCTCAAACAACTTGAACACAACCAGGCCGTGTTGCGCCAATTCTTGTCACCCGTCGTTCTGGATGCGATGGCCGGGCAGGATCCCGAAGTCGTGCTGGCCCCGCGTGAAGCGGAAGTCTCTGTTTTGTTTTGTGACCTGCGTGGTTTTTCGAGGACCAGCGAACAGATGGCCGACGATTTGCCAGGACTGCTGAACCGGGTCAGTCTCGCGCTGGGCGTGACCACGCACCACATCCTCGAACAGGGCGGGGTCGTTGGGGATTTTCACGGCGACGCGGCCATGGGTTTCTGGGGTTGGCCGCTATCCCAGCCGGACTCGGCATCGCGGGCTTGCATGGCGGCGTTGGGCATCCGCGCCGAACTTCAAGCTGCCTCACGCCAAGAGAGCCATGCCTTGGCCGACTTCCGCATGGGAATCGGCATTGCCACGGGCCGGGCGGTGGCGGGAAAAATCGGTACGATCGATCAAGTCAAGGTCACGGTGTTTGGACCGGTCGTGAATCTGGCGTCTCGGCTCGAGGGAATGACCGACGTCATTCGGACTCCCATCCTGATCGACGAAAAGACCGCCCAGGCCGTTCGGCAATCCACGCCCGAGACGTCGGCCCGAGTTCGGCGGGTCGCTCTGGTCAAACCTTATGGCATGGATCACACACTGGAAATCAGCGAGTTGCTGCCGCCCGAGTCGCAGTACCCGCTGATGTCCGGCGAACACATCGCGGCGTATGAAGCCGCGCTGGACCGCCTGCTCGAAGGCGACTTCGCCGCCGCGTTTAGCCGGCTGCACCAAGTTCCGGCGGAAGATCGCGTCAAGGATTTCCTGACCGTGTTCATCGCGCAGCACAATCGGTCGGCTCCACCTGATTGGAACGGAGTTATTCCGATTTCAAAGAAATAATCCCCGTGGGGTAGTTTGACTTACCCCGCTGGCGAGCGGATGGCGCGCCTTGAGTGAAGAGGAATTTCCGCTTAACCTTGAATGAGTACTCAGTAGAACGCCGCGCGATAGAGTGAATCGAACTCTATTAGAAAAAATGATTCAGCAGCGCGTAACTCGCTAACCTAGATGGTCAAGCAAGACGTTTATCGGAAATTCCCTGATTTTCTTGAAATACAAGTAATTTCTTGAAGGCCCCATGAAGAAACTTAATAGACAAACATTAACCACGTCGGCCGAGTTCATGAGCATTTCAGAACAAGCAAAGGAATTCACTCGGCTGTGGACGCGGGCTCAGCCAGCGATTGCCGCGTTTATTTCCTCCATGATCCCCGATTACAACGAGGCGGACGACGTGTTACAGCAAGTGTCGGTAACACTTTTGGACCACTTTGATGCATACGACCGGGATCGTCCGTTTGTTCCCTGGGCAGTTGGATTCGCGAAGTATGAGATTTTGAATAGCCGTCGCCGCCGCGCGACGGACCGGCACGTGTTTGATAGCGAGGCTCTGGACTCGGTAGCGGAAGCGTTCGTGGGAATGGAAGCGGAACTAGGCGGCATCAGCGAAGCCTTACGCAAATGCTTAAAATCGATTCAGGGCAAGGCTCGAGAGGCCTTTGATCTTCGTTACGCTCAAGATGCCAAGCCGCCGGAAATCGCCGATCGGCTCAGCATGTCGACCAACGCGGTGGGTGTGTTGCTGCACCGCACACGAAACTTTCTGCGACGTTGCGTCAAACATCGAATCATGATTGCGGGGCTAGAATGAGCGAACACATCAAGTTGATCGATGCTTATTTGGATGGAAACCTCTCCGATCAAGAAGGTGCCCAGTTGTCGGCATGGGTTAAGGCGAGTGCGGAGAACGCCAAGATCTTTGCTCGCGAAGCATTCCTCGACCGGCAAATTCGCGACATGGCCGCCGGCGAGCTGGTGAGCCAGCAATTGATGGCGGAGGTCTGCTCGGCGAGTTCGATTGAGAATTCAGACACTCGCGTATTGATTCCCACGGACAGCCGCCAGCGTGGTCAACGGATCTCGCGCCGCCGCGTGGGAGTATGGCTGAGTACGTCGTTGGCCGTGATGCTCATGGGCGTGTTCTACGCATGGGGCAATCTGGCTTGGGAGCCGACGACAGTAACCGCCGAGCGAGGAACGGCCATGGTCGCCGACGTGGCGGACGTTGAGTGGACGAATCCCGATGCGGTTTGGAAGGTTGGCGATCGCTTGGGACCCGATGTGGTCAAGTTTCAGTCGGGCAGTATGCGGCTCGATTACGGTAACGGCATGGTGGTGTCGCTAAAAGGGCAGGCGCAGTTTGACGTGATGTCGTCGAAGCGGGGCTTGTTGCGAGCCGGCCAAGCGACTGTCACCAGCCCGCGTCGATCGGTTGGGTTTCAAATCTATACGCCGAATGTCGGCGTCACGGATGTAATCGGCAGTCGTTTTGGTGTTGAAATTGGCCTTCAAGGTGAAACGAACATCGTTGTTTTCGACGGGGCCGTGCATGTCAAATGTTTTGATGTGTTGAGTCCTGGCTCGGGATGTAAAACTCGATTGCGATTGTCGTCGGGCGAAGGCGCTCGAATTACGTCGGATGGAACCGCCACGCGCATTGAAACCATCGTGGGCGAACCCTCGGAGGATTACTGGTCGACGAATCTGCCCACCACGTTGCCCAATGGTGACCCGGTCGTGCTGCAGCGTGCGACCGACAATTACCAGGGCGAACGTTCCAAGTTTTATCGAATTGTGCATGGCGGATTTGCCGAGGACGCGCAAGCCTATGTCGACCATTACCATGAGTGGAACGGTGTGGGCGATGGAATCCCGGCGGAGTTGTTGGGGGCCGATTATCTGTTGCCGTTTCGGGCTACGGACTTGGCGAGCGATCATCAAATCACCGTTTCCTTGGCCCAGCCAGCGACGGTTTATGTGCTGATGGACGAGTCGACCGCGATGCCCGATTGGCTGGTTCGTGATTTTGAAGACACAGGCTGGCGCATTGGCCTTGATCAGTTGCGCAAAAACAACGCCCATTCGCCACTGTTGGGCGTGGGGCCAGGGCGAAGTATTGATCGTGCCATTTCCGTCTGGAAACGGAACGTGGCCGAAGCAGCGGAAGTTACCCTTGGACCGATGTCCGAGGAAGCATATCAGCGAGAACAACTAATGTTCGGCATTGTCGCCGTACCATTGAGCGAGTCTTAGGAAGGAGGGTGAGCTAGTCCGCTCGGAATCTTGGGAGAACACGCTATTGATTCACTTCGATCGGCGCGGTGACCTCCCGGTCGTCAAGTTGACGTAATTGTAATTTTACTTTTGAAACAACAGGAGCGTATACGAATGTTGCATCGTCCCCCCAAACGAGGTTTTACCCTCGTGGAACTGCTGGTGGTGATCGCCATCATCGGCATTCTGATTGCCCTTTTGCTGCCTGCCGTCCAAGCGGCGCGCGAAGCAGCCCGTCGAACTCAATGTAACAACAACATGAAGCAGACGACGCTCGCGATGCATGGATACCACGAGGTATTCAACACGCTGCCGCCCGCCGTGACGGTTCATGCCGACGGCGTTCGGTCTCGTAGTGGCCCGGATGAGCTGGATGATGCCCTGTATGGCCCCACGGCATTCGTGCTGTTGTTCCCCTATATGGAATTGGGCGGAGTTCTTGGCAACAACCTGCAAGCGTGGGATATGGTCTTTGACATTCGTGCCGAAGGTGGCGGCGATCCGTCGGGACCCAACATGGGAATGCAGAACGCTGGCGATGGTAACATCCCGGAAGGCTGCCAGGACGACGAAGGTCAGTTTAGGCCAGCCGCGATTCCCGTGGACACCTTCACTTGCCCGAGTGCGCCGCGACACAGGTTGGCAGCGCCGTTGGGAGGCGGCAGCGGCCAACAATTGAGAGGTTGCTATTCCAAGGGAAATATGGCCATCAACGCGGGTGGCGGATTTGCCTACTCGTACGATTCGAATAGGGCTGCCTTCGGTAATGGCTCAACCCGCTGGAAGGGCCCCTTCGGTCTGCACCAGCAATATGGCGCGACGTTCGCCGAAATCGCGGATGGTACCAACAACACGATCCTCACGTCCGAGATTTTGACCTACGACAGTCCAGAAGATGGTCGTGGTTGTTGGGCGCGTGTCGGTTGTGCCATTTTTAGCGGCCATGTTTTGCTCACGGCGGACCGAGGTTCCGATGGTCAGGATAAGGGCACGTTTATCTGCACGCCGAATGTCGACGTCGTGCAAGCGGACGGAGTCACGATCAATACACACTTCTGCGATCATCCCGTATTTTGCGCGGAGGAAACTCAGGACGATAAGCCCGAGGATTTGATCTGCTTTACCGCTCAGAACTGGCCGTCCGGATATAACGGGCCTGGCACAAACCCCACCATCCGTGACACACTCGGAACCGGTGGCATCGTCGTCCGCAGCCGGCATCCCAATGGTGCCAATGTTGGAATGGGCGATGGCTCGGTTCGCTTTGTTGCCGACGAAATCGATGCCATTGTTTGGCGATCGACGTTGACCATCGACGGCGGGGAACCGGACACGATTACGGGTAGCGGCAACGGTTCCGGCTGATATTCGAATCGACTTTGTTCTCGCCCCAGGCCGAAAGGCCTGGGGCTTTTTTTAGTTTGCCAGGCATGTTTTTCAACTTGAGGGTGTAAGTCCCTTATCCAACTTGATGGAGGTGAAGGATTAGCGAAGCGCAAGGGCGTCGTCGCGAGGCGGGGTCTGAAGGCAGCGTGTAGCAAAGTCGCGGCCCGACGCACAGGAATCGGATAGTAGGCAGTGCTGGTGGGACGAGCCGACCAAAGACGGCGAAGTCCTCCATCCATCAAAGGCCAGTGCTGTAAATCCGGCGGGCGTGCGGCGAAGGTTGTCAAGCTTAACCTGAGAGGTCTGGCGTGTGTCCGAGAGGAATTGCCTTGCTGCAACGACTCGGTCTGACCGTTTCGTAAGAGATGGTGACCGCACGCCAGAAGTCAGCAGAGGTCATAGTAGGCGTGCAAAGCCGATCCGCTTGAGCGGGACACTGACCCGAAAGGGCAGAAACGGTCAGGGCTCACACGATCGAAGCGGCGCGACGAAGGCCCGAACGGTCCCCGGCGATAAGCCGGGTAAATGGAGTGGCAAGTAAGTCCGAGAACTCATGAGCAGCAAACGGCAGAAAATCCAGTCACAGCAACAACTGCTGCTGGCCTTCACGCAGGAGGGTAGGAGTGAATCTCCGAGGGCCTGCGAAGAAGGGACCGTACTGCCCGCGGCGAACTCGCCGACCGAAAGCCCGACAAGTAGTGACAGGTTGATGGAGTCCATCTGCGACCCCGAAAACCTTGACATCGCAATGGCGAAAGTCATTGCCAACGGCGGAGCCCCCGGTGTGGACGGGATGCGTGTGACACAACTCGAAAAGTATTTCGAGCGTCACGGCGACCGTATCACCGGCGAGCTTCTCTCGGGAACGTATCGTCCCCAGCCGGTTCAGCGAGTGGAGATTCCCAAACCCGACGGCGGAATACGCAAGCTTGGTATTCCCACGGCGGTGGATCGCGTGATCCAACAGGCGATTCTCCTGGTGCTGTCTCCACAGTGGGATGAGACGTTTTCGGAGAACCGTTTCGGATTTCGTCCAGGCCGCTCACGACGCGATGGCCAAAGTCCAAACCTTTCTGGAGGAAGGTTATGCGTGGGTGGTCGATATGGATCTGGAGAAGTTCTTTGACCGCGTCAATCATGACGTGCTGATGAGCCGCGTGGCTTGTCGTGTTAAGGACAAACGGCTTCTGAAGCTGATCCGAGCTTTCTTGAACTCGGGAGTGATGATTGATGGACTGACTTCGGCGACTCCGGAAGGAACTCCGCAAGGTGGTCCGCTCTCACCGTTGCTCTCCAACTTATTGCTGGATGACCTGGATCGCGAGCTTGAGTCTCGTGGCCTGCGGTTCGCCCGTTACGCGGATGACTGT
>JAJDEH010000298.1 GCA_029259935.1 Planctomycetota bacterium | reverse complement strand
GCCTGCCGCTTCGCTAAGCATACAACGGACGAAGCAAGTGAATATCGAATATCGAACACGGAATGTCGAAGGCTGAAGTAAGAGGAAGAACGTCCCGCAGACGAAGAACCACCCCTGGCCCCTCCTTGTAAAAGGAGGGGGAAGCCAGTCCTCCCCCTTTTTCAAGGGGGAGTTAGAGGGGGTCGCCTGCCGCTTCGCTAAGCAAACAACGGACGAAGCCGCTGAATATCGAATATCGAACACGGAATGTCGAAGGCTGAAGTAAGAAAGCTAGCGGGGGTCCGGCATCACCAAACTGATCAGCAGATAGATGCCGATCACCATCAGTCCCCAATGGACGATGCGAACGAACCGTTCGGTGGGAATGGCGCGGGTGAGTCGGCGACCGATGAAGCAGGCCAAAAGAATCAGTGGGACACTGATCGCAAAGTGCACCAACACGCCCGACTTCACATTCCCTTCCCAAGAGTGGCAGGCGATCGCCCAGGTTCCACCCGTCATTCCCCAAGACTGCATCGTTGCCCGAAACCGCTCGGCGGGCCAACGGCGTAGCGTGCCGAAGATGGCTACGGGGGGACCGCCCGTATTGTAAGCACCCGTCAACAGCCCGGCGATGAAACCAAAGACAGGCGCCAAACGGTCGGTGTTGAGCTTGAACCGATGCGACCTAAAAAGTGACCAGGTTGAAAAGCCCAGAATGACCACGGCGAGAATTCCTTTTACAAGGCGATCGTTCAGTTCGCCCAGCGCCCACACACCAATGGCAACGCCGACCATGCCGGCCAAGGCGATCATCGATGCTGCCCGCAAGTTCACATGCCTCCAGTCGCGGAACAGAATCACCGCCGCCGCGAAAGTACCCGCCAGAGCGACAAACGGGGCCGCTTGGACGACGGGGATAAAAATCGACAGCAACGGCATGGCAATCAACGCCTCGCCGAATCCAATCGCCGCTCGGGCCAGCGTCGCGATGAAAATGATGGCTAAGATGTAGGCCGTTACGCCGGAGAGCATCATGCGTCATCCACCAAATGGCGCATGCGCAGGCCCCCGCCGCCGGGCAACAGTTCTCCCCGCCGAATCGTCGCGGCGGCCGTGAGCAGTTCGTTGCCGACACGCGTTTGCTGGTAGCTGTCGGTAAAAACGAATTGGCCCTCGTGGCGCTGCAAAACCGTGACGTCGGCGACCGTGCCGACCTTGAGCGTGCCGAGTTGATCTTCTTGATTCAAGATCGCGGCGGGCACCGTGGTCGACATGTCAATGACTCGTTCCAGGGGAGTGCCAAGCAGCAGAAACTTGCTCATCGTCGTCGGCATGTCGTACACCGGTCCGTGCAGATTCATGACATGCAGATCGGTGCTGATCGTGGTCGGTTCAAAGCCCTGGTCGAGCGCCGCGGCCGCCACGTCCCAATTAAAACTGCCGAATCCGTGCCCAATATCAAAGATCACGCCCCGCTCGGCGGCCGCCCGCACGGCGTCGTGGACTTGATTGGCATCGTCCAGCACTCGGGTTCCGCCGCCTTTGAAACAATGCGTGATGCAGTCGCCCGGTTCTAGCTGATCGACCAGTTCGGGAATCGACATCGGACATTCGCCAATGTGCACCATCAGCCAAGTTTCGGACTGACGCGCCGCGCGAATTGCGTCGCGCAGATTGTCCCAGCCTTGCTGGCCTTCGCCAATGATATGCTTGCCGGCGCGGATTTTGACGCCGACGGCCACATCGCGGTGTTGGCGAATCGTTTCAACGCAACCGTCGACGTCGGCATAGCGGCGGTCGCACAGTTCGCCCAGATTGGCCGCGATCAGCCCCATGCAGGAAAGATTGACCAAGCTGAAAATCTGCGTTTCCGCGTGGTCGATAATATCGCGTCGAAACGCGCCAAAGTTGTAGCAGCCGGCCGTTCCCGCGTCGAGCATCGTGGTGACACCACCCGCCGGGCAAAGCGGATCGGGAGCGAGGCCGTAGGGGGAATGGGGATAAACATGAACGTGGATGTCGATCAGCCCGGGAACGACGAGCAACCCGCGCCCGTCGATCACATGACGAGACTCGTCGGCGGCGATGTGCTCTTGCACCGCGGCGATCTTCCCGTCGCTCACGGCCACATCGCAAACGGCGTTAAGCTGTTGCGATGGATCGATCACGTGGCCGCGGCGGATCAGAATATCATAGCTCATGAACTCTCCCTGCGTGTTGTGTGCTGACCAGTGTGGTACAACACACGACTGCATAAATCAACACCTGGACCTTAGCGGGGCAGTGTCTCGGACCAATGCGAGCGATCGCTCGAACTTGATGAGCCGCTCCCGTTGGTCGCTGGACTCTTACTCAAATACAACAACCTTCATCCATCAAGCTACCTAGCGGAGCGTTTTCGAATCCATGGATCTATTTGAAAAGTACGGACTGCGGCGAGTCATCAATGCTTGCGGAAAGATGACTCACCTGTCGGGTGCGATTGTTCTGCCGGAGATTGCCGAGGCCGCCTCGCAATCGCTAGGCCATTTTTTCATTCTGGATGAACTGCAAGCCGCGGCGGGCAAGGCGATCGCGGAAGCTTCGGGAGCGGAAAGCGGTTGTGTCACCGCCTGTACTTCCGCCGGCATCACGCTGGGCATCGCGGCCAGCATGACCGGAGTCAGTTTGCCACGAGTGTTGCAACTTCCGAACACCGAGGGCATGCAGCGGCGCGTGCTGATTCAAAAAGGCCACTGCGTGAACTATGGCCAACCCATCACGCAAGCGATCCGCTTGTCGGGTGCCGAGGCCGTCGAGGTGGGAACGGTCGACAGTTGCAAGCCGGAAGAAATTCGATACGAATTGGAAAAAGGCGGCGTTACGGCCGTTCTGCACGTCGAGTCGCATCACACGGTGCGTTACGGTTGGGTCAAATTACCGCAAGTGGTCGAAATCGCCCACGAGTTCGACGTGCCGGTGATTGTGGACGGCGCGGCGCAGGATCTGCGTCTGCGCGAACTCGTGAATACCGGCGCGGATTTGGTACTGACCAGCGCTCACAAATATTTGTGTTCGACAACGGGAGGCATCGTCGCCGGACGAAAGGCTCTGGTCGATGCAGTCTATCTACAGAATCGCGGCATTGGCCGGCCCATGAAAGCGGGTAAGGAAGCCGTTGTCGGGGCGCTCGCGGCGCTGGACTATCGCTCGAATCAAGACATCACCGGCTGGACCGCCGAACAAGATCAGAAAGTAAATTTGATCCTCAAGCGGCTCGAAGGGATCGACGGCCTGGGATTGAGCGTCGATCCCGACCCGAACGGCTGCCCATTCTCGCGGGCTCGTCTGACGCTCGATCCGCAAGTTGCCGGACATACGGCCGCATCGCTGCGGGACGCTTTGGCCGAGGGCGATCCGGCCATCATCATGCGGGCCCACCACGCGGACGAAGGTTATCTCAATCTCGATTCCAACGAGCTGACAAACGAAGAGGTAGAAACCGCTTGTGACGCGATTCGCAAACACTTGACCCGCGCCCGATCGGGTTTGTCGTTTATCGCTCCGCTATAAATTCGTAATGATCGCGGAGCGATCAACGACAATTACTTGAGATCAACGCATGTCTAAGAATCTATCGTCCCAGCGCCCCACGAATTTTCGCTGGATCATCTTCGCGTTGTCGTGCGGCACATCGTGGTTTCTTTACTTGCACCGCTATATGTTTGGGTTAATCAAACCCAAGCTGATGGAAGAGTATGACCTTTCGAATACCCAGTTGGGGCTGTTGGATAGCACGTTCAGCCTATGCTACTCCGTGTTTCAAGTGCCGATGGGTATTGGCGTCGACGCGTTCGGCGTTCACCTGATGCTGACGGGGATGATCTTGCTATGGTGCCTGGGGCTTGCCTTTCACGTATTGCCCCCCATGGGAGGTCTCTCCATAGCCCGTGCCACACTTGGAACGGGTCAGGCGGGAGTATTTGCCGCGCTCAGCCGCGTGACCAAGCAGTGGTTTCCACCAATTGTTCGCACGACCGTGCAAGGTTGGGTTGGCGTCTTCTTCGGCCGTGCTGGAGGCGTTTGCGCGAACTTAATAATCGGCTCGCTGGTGCTAGGGGTGTTGAACGTGCCATGGAGAACGGCCGTCTATGTTCTGACCGGCATCGGGATCGTCCACGCGATTCTGTTCTACCTTCTTTATCGGAACTCGCCGACCAAACATGGGGCCGTCAATGAAGAGGAGGCGAAACTAATTGCCGACGGCGAGCCAGCCGAAATATCCGAAGGTGAACGCCGAATGACGTTTCGCGAGATGTTTCGCCGAATGAGTCCGGCGTCAATCTTCAATCTGCTTTCCCTTAATGTCCAGTCGATTCTCAGCAACGTCGCCGACAACATCTATTCTGCGTGGATTCCGCAGTTTCTGATCTTGGTCCACGGACTGAAGTACAAAGAAATGGGTATTTATGCCTCGCTACCCCTGATTGGCGGGGCACTGGGCGGCATGGCTGGCGGTTATCTGAACGACATCACCATTCGACGACTTGGCAATCGTCGCTGGGGTCGCACGGCGGTCGGATTTGCGGGCAAGGGACTTGCCTCCGTGATGCTGTTGGTGGCCTTGTATTGGTACGACGATCCCTACAAGTTCTGCATGATGTTGTTCTTCGTAAAATTCTTCTCCGATTGGAGCCTGACCACCAGTTGGGGCGTGGTGACCGACATCGGTGGACCAGCCACCGCTTCGGTGTTTGCATTCAACAACGCCGTGGGAACGATTGGAGCGATCCTGGCACCCGCAATGTATGGAGCGATCGCCGACGTTGAATGGAAGTATGTTTTCATGACCGGCGCCGGCGCGTACTTCTTGTGTGCCTGCAGTTGGCTGTTGATCGACTGCCGCATTCCGGTGATTGCCGAAGATGCTCCTCCGGATAAAGATAAATGAGCCGGCCGTCGCACGAGTTCGATTTGCTGATACGCGCCGGACGGGTTGTCTGTCCTGCTTCTGGTCTGGATGGTCCCGGCTGCATGGCAATTCGTGGCGACCGAATTGTCGCGGTCGATGTGCCGTCGCAAAATGACCAGACTGCAGCGACGCGGTGTCTTGATTTCCCCGACGGTGTGCTGCTGCCCGGCTTGATCGACCTGCACGCTCATCCCGCCAAAAGCGGCTCAGTCTTTGGAGTCGATCCGGATAAGTTCATGTTGCAGCGCGGTGTCACGACGGTGATGTCTCAAGGCGATGCCGGAGCCGCGAACATCGACCAGTACATTGCAGACACGATTCATGCCTCGTCGACGCAAGTCCGGCTGGCCATCAATCTTTCGCGTGTTGGAGAATCGACCGACGCAGGCTGCTTCGAGCAGCTTGAACATGCCGACGTGGAATCGTGCATCGCAGCCATCGAGCGACACCGAATGCATATCCCCGCCATCGCCGTGAACGTCAGCCATCACGCTTGCGGCACAAGCGACCCGCGCGAGATCTTGAACAGAGGCTTGCAGGTGGCCGAGCGATGCGGTCTGCCGATCTTGTACGGCATGCGTCGTCCGGAAGACTGGCCGCTCGAGCAGCAACTGGAACTGCTGCGACGCAGCGATATCGTCACCTATTGTTTTCGTCGCCGGCCGCATTGCATCGTGGCGGGCCGCCGTGTGTTGCCATGCGTCAAACGGGCGCGGGAGCGAGGGATCCGGTTCGACGTCGGCCATGGCAAGGGGTCGTTCTCGTTCGAAGTGGCGGAAGCGGCGCTCGCCGACGGTTTTCCACCCGACACCATTTCCACCGACTTGCAATCCGGTCACATGGGACAAACGCCACCACACGACTTGCCATGGGTCATGTCAAAACTGCAAGCTGCCGGCATGCCCGACCGCGACGTCTTCGCCGCCGTGACATCCACCCCCGCCCGGCTGCTGATTGGAGGCGAAGAAACCGGGATTCTGAAACCGGGCGCGAAAGCAGATCTAGCCGTACTCGGCGCGCATTCCGGTACGCTCATCGACACACGCCAATCAAGCCGTCAAGGCACAATTTGGAAGCCCCAACTCACCGTACTCGGCGGACAGGTTGTCCGGGAAGAGAAGGGGGAGACCTGAAAGCCGACGCCGCTCTTCCGACGGCGTAAAAAATGCAGTAGCCGACCAGCGCGGAGCGGGTCGAATTCTCTCGTTGTCATGACAAAATGCTACGCGAGTTTGCAACCCCTTCGAACCGCTAGAAGAGGCAAGTCGATTGAAAAAGTTGGCGTTGCTTGAACTTCGACTTGCCTGCTTGCGTATTCAACAATGAAAACGCGCATCTAATCATCCGTGAGATTCTTGCCAACGTGGCAGGAAGGCTGAACGGCTGTTGACGCATTCGGGTGTCGGTTTCGACCTCTTTCAATGCACTCGGCAACAACGAGGCACGGCCATGTCGAAGAAATTCAATTCGCTAACCCTCGGTCTTTTCGTGATTCTGGGCGTCGTCGCGGTCTGCGTGGCGATCTATCGGGGCTCGCAAGCTGACGAATCGGATTCTGAGCAGGCGGGTCGAAATGCTGCAGACGTCAGCGAAATCGCGGTCAACGAGCGGACGGAATTGAGCAAGGTCAAAGTGCCGGTGGAATTGGGCAAGTCCAATTTCGACTTGGGCAACCAGATCTTTGCCAGCCGGTTGCTCGAGATTGCTTCGGAATACAGGCAATACGAGCAAGTCGACCAAAACATGCGTTGGTCACCCTTCTCTTGCACGTATTTTCCCTATCCACCCAAGTTGCCGGATGGAATGGGGCGATTGAGCAAGAATAAGTCCATTGAAGGCCACGGCCTGAAACTGTACTTGCTTTTTGTTCGAAAGAGCGAGTCCTATCGTGATGAAGTAGCAGTCGCTGGCAAGGAGGGCAAAGCGGCCCCATTAGGACAGGTGCTTGTGAAGGAGGCATGGCATCCAATTAAATTTGATCCATTGCAAGATCCTCCGCTGGACAAGAAATCGCTCTATGCCAAGTCGGGCGAAGACACGTATTTCGGCGGGGACAAGCAGGGCCTTTTCATCATGTTTAAGACGACGCCCGATACCCCAGGCACCGATCAAGGCTGGGTTTACGGAACGGTTTCCGCAGATGGCCAGGCTGTCACCTCGGTTGGCCGGATAGCCCGTTGCATGCGATGTCACCAAGATGCGGAATACGACCGACAGTTCGGTCTGCCTCCGATAGCGGTACTCGATCACTAAATCGACGTACAGACACTCGAAGTGCAAGGTAATGCGTCCCGGCGTTGGTGGAGCAATGAGGTTGTGGACTAACGCGAATTCCAGTTGATAGGGCTTCCGTGAGGAGCGGCCATGTCGAAGAAATTCAATTCGCTTTCCTTTGGGCTCAGCTTGATTCTGGGCGTGACTGTCTGCGTGGCGATCTATTGGGGCTTGAAACCTGACGAATCGGATTCGGAACAAGCGGGTCGAACTGCCATGGACGTCAAAGAAGTCGCGGTCAACGTGCCGGAATTGAGTAAGTCCGAGTCGGACTTGGCCAACCAGATCTTTGCCGGCCGGCTACTCGAGATTGCCACCGAATACAAGCAGTACGAGCGAGTCGACCAGACCATGCGATGGTCGCCCTTCGATTGCTCGCTTTATGGTTTGCCCAGGATGCCGGAAGGATTGGGACGCATTAGCGAAAGCGATTCCCAGGAAACGCACGGCCGGAAACTCTACTTTCTGTATGCTCGAAAGAGTCGGCCCTATCGTTTTGATTTAGCAATGCCGGGTACAGAGGACAAAGCGGCGCCGTTGGGGCAGGTGCTTGTGAAAGAAGCATGGCATCCCATCAAGTTTGAACGGTCGAGAGATCGTGCCCTCGACCCGAAAACGATCCAAGCCGGCGCGGACGGGAATTTCTACTACGCGGGTGACAAACAGGGACTGTTCATCATGTTCAAGATGACGCCGATACGCCGGGAACGGATCAGGGCTGGGTCTACGGAACGGTTTCCGCGGATGGCAAGACGGTCACCTCGGTTGGCCGAGTTGCCCGTTGCATGCGGTGTCACCTAGATGCGGAGTACGACCGACAGTTCGGCCTGCCGCCCATACGTTAATCGACTTCGACGAGAACATGGTTGATCTGAAAAAGTGAGAAATGCCAATCTGGAGCAATAGAGCGACAAGAAACAGTTGTCGGGAAAAAGAAGGGGGAGACCCGAAAGACGGCCCCATGTCGCAACTTCATTCGGTCCGTTATGCCAAAGCGTCCCGAAAACGCCTCCCGATTCCTTGGAGTCGATGGATGGGCTCGTTGGAAAAAACGATGCGAATGTACTTACCGCTGTTGGCACTTCCCCAATTGACCATCGGTGTTGCCGCGATCTTACCCGATTCCAACAAACGTTTGCTCGCCGCCGGGCTATTCATCCCCAGTTCGGAGACGTCCACAAGAAACGACCATCCGCCGTGGGGTGGAATTACCTTGAAGTCGCGCAGCTCGGCAAGCAAAAAATTACGACGACGTTGCCACTCTTCAACGCAGGATTGAATGCCATCGTTAGGATCGTTGATGGCGGTGGCGACGGCACCCATCGCAATTCCTGTTTGGCAGACAGCGTTGCTGATACTAACACGAGCAATATCCGCGAGTATCTTAGCGGGTCCGACTGCCCAGCCGACGCGCCAACCAATCATTCGATATTCCTTGGAAGCTGAACCAACCGTGATAACTCGTTCCCGCATACCGGGAAAGGATGCGGGGTGAATAACGGCACGATCATCGAAAAGAATCCGCTCCATCGCCGAATTGTTGATGCACCAGCAATTCGCGTGCTGACAGAATTCAACCAACGCCTGCCATTCGTCGCGATTGATTACGGCCCCTGTCGGCATGGACGGACTCATTAAAAGCGCCGCTTTCACGGGCCGAGGATCGATTTGCGCCAATTTCTCCAAGTCCAACCTCCAACCTTGGACTTCTGGATTCAGTGGCACCAGTCGAGGCACTCCGCCGGCCAGACGAACTCGATTGATCAGCCCAACGTACGTCGGATCCGTCATCAGGACTTCGTCACCAGGTTCCAGAGTGGCCAGCAATACGTTCAGGATGCCGGACAATCCTCCAGCGCTGATGACGCATTCGGTATTCCAATCGTATTCCTGCCCCGATTGACATCCGACCAGTGAACTCGCGGCTTGTCGCATCGCATCAAGACCGAAAAACGGAAGATAACTGTTGGCCGCATCGTCGTCGATTGCTTGCTTGGTGAATTCGAGAGCGGACTGCGGCGGTCGCAAGTCGGTATCAAGATTCTCAAGTCGCAAAAGATCGGGATCGTCGAGTCGATCGGCAAGATCGCCCATTTGCTCGACGCCAATCTTAGTGATGTGTTCAAGGCGTGAAACTGGCATAGCTTTGATCCCTACTTGCTTTCACATGACTTGCTTTCACATGACGACGCCACGAACGGGCAGCCCTGACGTCCCCGCGATCATGGCTGTTCCCAAGGGTATTCCATTTGCCTTGCCGTTGCCGCGGCCACTTCCTGTCCGAGCAGTCGTCCGACAACATGCAGGCTCATGTCGATTCCGGCGGCGATGCCGGCCGATGTAATGATCTTGCCGTTGTCCACGAAACGCCGATCCTCATGGACCGTGGCGGTGGGAACGATTTCTCGCAGAAGATCGAAGCCTACGTGATGCGTGGTCGCTTCGAGTCCATCTAGAAGCCCCGCTTTTCCAAGCAGCAGCGCGCCCGTGCAAACCGACAGGACGAGTTCAGCGCTGGCAGCCGTTCGCTTGATCCAGTCGATCAGCGGCCCGTTGTTGATCTCCGTGCGGGTGCCCATTCCGCCGGGCACCAGCAGAATGTCTGGCGTGGGGCAAACCGCCAAAGAATGATCAGGATTCACCGACAGACCGTTACGAGCGATGATGGGACCTGACGTCTCGGCCACCGTGATTACCTTGAAGGAAGGTGGATCGGCTTGCCTGCTGGCAACAGAAAAGACCTCAAAAGGACCGCAGAAATCAAGAACTTCCGCGTCGTCGAATAGCAGGATGGCGAGACTGCGTGCTGGGGACATTGCGACTTCACTTCGTGGCGATAACCGAGACGGTCGCGTAGTAGACCGACCAAAACTGTTCATTCTTGGTGTTGCGAATGTAGGCATCAATGTCCGCCGCGGTGGCTTCGCCAGTAGCGATATATTTGTCAGCAAGTGCTTGTGTGGACGCGCCCATCATGCGGGCGATGCAAGTGTCGCCTTGAGCGAGGTGGATGCGTGAATCGACATCGACAATCGAAAATCCCTGGGCGGCGATTTTCCCCGGAAGCGACAACCCGTAGCCCGGATCGAGACCCTTTTGCTCAAACATCCGGCAGATCGCGGCATGGACACGCCTGTGAGCGTCATCGACGTTCGGATTAAGAAGCCTTGCCGATGTAAAGTCTGGTTCCTCGACAACCAGCCACCCGCCCGGCTTCAGCAATTCACCGATCCGTCGCAAAATGTCGTCGCTGGCACGATTGTGAATTAGGACATACCGGCAATGGGCCAGGTCGAACGCGTGATCCAGCGGGATATCGAGAAAGTCGCCCTCAATAGTCTCAATTGGCGGCTCGACCAGATCGCGGACGTGGCTTACATCTTTGTCGACTCCGACAACTTTCCCACGACCGCCAACAACATTCGCCAGCCACTTCAATATTGAACCGCCACCGGCGCCAAGCTCCAGACATTGCCAGCCGGCGCGAAGTTCTGTTTGCTGAAGATGTTCAATCGTCAGGGGATCGAATGCCTGTTCAATCATCCGCAAGCGACGGAGTTCGTCGTCATTCTGATGTTCAGCAAAGATGTATTCGCTCATGGTGCCGTTCGACGATCGTTCCGAGTCATTTTATGCTTCCCACTCGCCTTCGAGAATGCTCATAATTTTCCAGTGCCAATAGTCGTTACCAACGCGCACGACGTCTCGCATCACGCCCTCGTTCTGAAAACCAGCCTTTTCGTAGCATGAAATGGCTGCGTCGTTGAAGGTGAACACGACCAACTCAATGCGATGCAACTGCTGTTTTACAAATCCGATCGTAAGTAGCTGTCGTACCATCTGGAATCCAATTCCTGAATTCCTAGACGTTGGCGCGACGATGACCGGCCCCATATCCGCGGCCTGGGTGTTGTCCCTGATGCGGCTAAAACCGATCTGCCCGACCATCGCCCCCGATTCGATGTCCACCGCTTTGAACTGCATTCTTCGCAATCCGTCTGGAGTCACGTCCGCCAGGAAGTATTGGGCGAGTTGTTCTTCATCCAGCGGAAACACGAAATTCCAAGGTCCGCTCCATTGGACCATCTGCTCGTAAGTAGGAATCCATTCGAGCAACAGTTTCAGGTCGGTTTGCAGAACGGGCTCCAACCTGACGTTCATCCGGTTTTCTTGAATGGGTGGATGCGAGTTCATACGGACCTGGCTTGCTTTCGTGGAAAATATCGGATGCCACATTGCGAGTGCCGATATCTCCTGACAAGTCTTATGCGCCGATGGTTCGGGAGAAAACGCATGAGGACGCCAAGGGGGCAGAACTTGTCGATTGGCACTACCTTCGGGCGACAAGCCAGCGAATGTCGCGGCGAACGTCCAACTCTACCAGGCACTCGTTCGTGACGATGATTTCAAATTCCGCCAATCCGCAGGTTAATGTTCGTGAATTTGGCGTGCTAACGTTCGCTATCGAGTCGTTCCAGGATCCAATTTTCCAACACCACGCCGTCCCTGATCACCTCATTGGTCCGGACCGTTGTGAAACCATGCTTGAGGTATAAGCCCTTGGCAAGATGGCTGGCTTCAACATACAGCTTTGGGAAATTCATATCGGCGGCGATCTGGATCACATGCTTCAGCAACGCCGATCCGATGCCCAAGCGGTTGAAGTCGGGGTGCACATAGTGGCAGTCGATGTGTCCGTCGTTGTCGAGTTCAATGAAGCCGCAAATCGTGTCATCCCGCACGTAGAGGAAGGGGCGTTTAAGTTCGCACCGGGCCCGCCAGTGGTCGTAGTCGATGGGACTGGGGGCCCAGGCATTGACCTGTTGAACGGTGTAGCATGAACTGGCTGTCTGATGGACGGCGGATTGGAAAATGTCCGCCACGGCCCGGCTTTGGCCGTTGTAGTAATGAATCATGCTGAGAAATCCAACCTATCCGTAGTAATCTCTGCCCGTGTCCTGCAGGCCACTTGCCGCGATCTCAGTCGCCGCTCGATAGGCAATAAAGATGCGTCCGGCCTCGAAGGAAAAGTTGGTTGCCAGCAATCGCTGGTGACGCATCGGTTCCTTCATCCAGTTTGTTGGTGGCCAGAACTTTGAATTCGTCGCCACGTTCGAGAACCAACGTTCCGCCGTTGCGGCCCGCGAAATAGACGCGACCCGCGGCACCGACCGGCGAGCCGTAAAGTCGCTGGACTTCGGGCATGCGCGTCCGTTCTATCAATTCCTTCCCCGACTTGGCATCGACACAGGACAGAATGGCGTTGTTCGACTGATTGAAATACAGCAGGCCATCGTACAGCAGTGGTGATGGAACATACGGAGTACCGCGCGACTTCGACCACTTGATCTGATCCGATTCAGTGATATCCCCCTTGGCTTCCAGTGGCAGGGCAAGCAATGCCGATCCTCGATAGCCGCTCATGCAAAACACGGTGTCGGCGGTCGCCACGGGGGAGGGCGTGACATTCGAGACCTGTCCGCCGCACTCCCATAGCAGCGAACCGTCGCCAAAGTCGTAGCTGCGAACCCGGATCTTGCCGTTGGTGACGACTTGGGTTCGGCCCGCGCGTTCGATGACCAACGGCGTGGCCCAGGCGCTCGGCTCATCTCGATCTTGCCGCCAAATGGTTTTACCCGTCAGTGCATCCATGACAACGATATACGACTGCTCTTCCTGATCGCGGATCACAATGACTCGGCCGTCATGAACCACGGGCGATGCCGCTTCGCCGAAACTGAGCCGAGTTTTGACTTTGCCCAAATCTCGTTTCCAAAGGAGTTTCCCGTCGAGGTCATAACAATACAGGCCCGCCGAGCCGAACCAGACATAAAGCCGCTCGCCATCGGTCGTCGGCGAAGAAGATGCAAAACTGTTATCGCCGTGATGTCCTTCGTCGGGCACTTTTTCAATCGCCACGCGACGCCACAATTCCTTGCCGCTGGCCCGGTCAAGACAAAGCACGACGAATTGGTGGACGGTGTTGGGGTAGGTGATTCCGAACGGCCGTTTAGGCTGCTCGCTGGGAGGTGTCAGATTAGGATCGACCTTTCCGGTGTCGATCGTGGTCAACATGAACACTTTGTCGTCCCAGATAATCGGTGTGGAACTGCCGTGGCCCGTGAGCTTGATTTTCCACTGAACGTTTTCGCTTTCGCTCCAGGTCACCGGCGGTTTACCCAGCGGCGCGACTCCCGTGGCCTGCGGGCCGCGCCACTGATGCCAGTTGGCAGCCTGACGTTCTTGCAAATCTCCAGCAAAACTCAATCGAGCGCAGCAAACCGCCAGCGCCGTCCATTTCAATAAACTCGATGTCATGTTCATGATTTGTGTCCGTCAGGGATTGCATCAACCCACGCGCCAACCGCGAACCATTGAGCTTACCACAATCGCAATCTGGGCACCAAAAAGGTGGCCGCCTGGATGCGGTCGCGGACTCATGCCATCATGCGATGGCTGGCTAGGGAGTGATCGCCGGACCTCGGACAGCCTGTTGGAAAGTCGAACTTAGAAAGAGTGGCTACGATGGTGCGGGGCGAACTCCCTGCAATTCGTGTTCTGGGGGCTCACTTTCGTTCGACCCCAGCCACCCAGCTCGGTTTTTCAACGGACTGCTAATGTGTCGTCCACGGGTGCCAACGGCGCGCTATCCGGACTGCGCAGTGCCGCGTATAATTAACGTTGACGTAGGGCGGATCGAGGGGCAAGCTTTGGCGCGGCGGTCCAAGCAACGGGGCGATACAATCCAGTTGCTGTAACTCGCCAGGGGCTCAATTTGGATGAAGGCGAATGGATTTACACTCCGTTGCGCCGCCACTTTTCCCGCCAGGTGTCTTGGAGTTCGCAAAATACGAAAGCACCGATCAGCATGCCGCGAAGGCTTGTTGCCGAGGGGCGTGCGCTTTGGGGCTGAGGAAATGTTTGCAGGATTGCAAACGTTTTCTAGAGGACGAAAGGGGGCGGTAACATGGTCCGGAACGGGGTTTATCACTTGCAGCGATTGGATTTAGGGAGAGGGCCCGCACGTGAGAATGTCGGGGTTTGGCCAACGAAACGTATGTTACACTTCGTGCGTTGCCCCGCTTTGGCTAAAACCCATCTCGGAACAATCAGCAACCGTCTCGGCGAACCTAGCCTTGACCTCCATCGTATTACTCGCATGAAACTCGTGTCGCGTTTGCTCAAATTCCGATTGCGTTCAATGTTCCTGGCGATGGCGTTTGTCGCCGTGTTACTGGCGGTGATCGGTCGACCTATTGTGGCTTACCACAAGGAACAGCAGATCCGCCAAGAACTCAGTGCGATTCAGCAAGATTCCCTTCCGAATTTTTTCTGACCACCGAGCAGTAGCTGCCGCGTGACGGTGGCGTATCGGGGCCCTGTTTTTCTGGAGTCGCCCGCCGAGTGGTTCGGTCTGCCTTACTTTGACCGGGTGACGGAAATCGAACTGCACGGGAAACGCTACGGAGACGAAGCACTCGCCCTCATTCCTCAGTTTTCCCGCCTAGAGTCGATCTCAATGATTAACACTGACGTGACGGAAACAGGCCTCGAATCGATCAATCGACAATTGACGGCCCGCAAGATTGCATGTCGAAAGCAGTGAACAAGCTTCGGCGATCGCGATCGCGCTTCGACTCTGTCGCCGTCGTGTCTGGGCTCACGCCGGCGCTGTTTGAAACAACCGCCGCTTGCTCCCAGGCCGCCAAACTACAACCTCTCTTCTGAATGGCCTACTATGTTCCGTTTCCGCTTCGTAGAATAGCCTGCGTCGAACGGACGAATCTCAGCGGGTCGGCTCACGCGAGGAACGAGGAACTGCGAAATGAAAACTCTTTTTTCACTGCTGTTGATTGGAGCGATCTGCACGACCATGCTCGGCTGCAACGGCGGCCAAGGTGGTTCCGTATCGATCGGCGCGACGACCAACACGGTGATCTACGGTCGAGGCGAGGACGCGGCGACGCTGGATCCAATCAATACCGATGTGGGCGAATCAGTGAAGGTGATGGTCAACCTTTTCGACACTCTGGTGACTTATCACGACGAAACCACCGAACTGGTCCCGTCGCTGGCGACGGAATGGTCCACAAGCGAAGACGGGCGAACTTGGACCTTTAAGTTGCGAGAGAAGGTGAAGTTCCACGACGGCACTCCGTTTAACGCGGACGCCGTCGTGTTTAGTTTCGAGCGCATCATTCTCGATGAACACCCACAACTTTATGATATTGCCAGGCCTTATCGCCCCGCCTTCACGATGATTGAAAGAGTGACCGCCACCGCGCCGCTGGAGGTCCAGTTCACGTTGAAGGAGCCCAGTGCCGTGTTTCTGGGCAACTTGGCAATGTTTCCGGCCAGCATCGTGTGCCCCACCGCGCTTAAGGAGCTAGGGCAAAAATTCGGCGACAACCCCGTTGGTACGGGACCCTTCAAATTCGAAAAGTGGTCGCGCTACGAACGATTGGTGCTGGCCGCCAACGACGATCACTGGCGTGGCCGACCGGAAGTTGATCGGGTCATCTTTGTTCCCGTTTCCGAGCGAGCGACGCGGGTCGAGAAGATTCGCCGGGGAGAAATTGATATCGCCGACAACTTGGCTCCCGACGAAGTTGACGAGTTGATTAAGGACCCCAACGTAGTCTCGCAGGGCCAGCCTGGCATGAATGTTGGCTATTTGACCATGCAGACCGAACGTCCGCCGCTGAACAACGCCAAGGTGCGAACTGCCATCGGCCACGCGATTAGCAAGGCGGACCTGATTGAATTAGCCTATTCAGGTCAGGCCCAGCCGGCGGTCAACATGGTTCCGACGACGATGTGGGGACATAACGACGACATCCAAGACCGCCCCTACGATCCTGAAAAGGCGCGCGAGATGCTGGAGCAGGCGGCAGCGGAAGACGGATTTGCCGTGCCGGTGAGTTTGACGTTGGCGGTGATGTCCGACGAACGGCCGTATATGCAAAAACCGAATCAAGTAGCTTCCTACATAAAAGACGCGCTCAAGCCAATCGGCATCCTAGTGACCGTCGAACCGCGGAAGGCCAACGAACACTTCGAACTGCTGCAAAAGGGCGACTACGACCTGGGTTTGGGGGGCTGGTCGAGCGACAACACCGATCCAGACAATTTCTTGTATACGCTCCTCGACTTGGACAACATCAGCGATCATGGCAACAACCTGAGCAAGTATCGCAACGAAGAGTTGCACGAATTGCTGATCAACGGCCAGCGCGAAATGGACCAAGAGAAGCGAGAAACGCTCTACCATCAAGCTCAAGAGATAATCTTTCGCGACGCGCCGGTCATTCCATTGGTGCACACGAATGTTCGCATCGTGCTTCGAAAGGAACTCAAGGGATATAAATTGCACCCAACATCGCTGGTGCGCCTGCGTCTTTCTCGCTTTGACTGATTTACCCGATCGATTCTTCTCTTCTGTCCGGATTGCGTCGTGACGGCATTCCTAGCTCGCCGACTGTTACAGGCCGCTGCCACGATGTTGTTGGCGGTGTCGCTGGTGTTTGTCGCGGTGCGCGTCATGCCCGGGAACCCGCTGCTGAGCCGTTTTGGACAGCATGTTGATCCTCAGCAGATCGAAGAAATGCGGCGGCGCGAAGGCTGGGACCGACCCGTTTGGGTACAGCTTGGAGACTACCTGCAAAAGGTGGTGATCGCGGGCGACTTTGGGAATTCATTTGTGAATCCCAATGTCGAAGTGAGAACGGAGTTGATGCGGCGAATTCCCGCGACCATTGAATTGACGTTGGCCGCGATGTTAATCGCCGTACCCTTGGGGATCTGCGCCGGTGTGGCGGCGGCGACGTGGCGAAATCGTTTTCCGGATTACCTCTGCATGACCGGATCGTTGCTGGGAGTCAGTATCCCCGTTTTCTTTTTGGGTGTCTGTCTAAGAGCGATTTTTACTGGCATGCCGACTTCGGGCCGTCTGTCCGTTGTCTTCGATATCGAACCAGTGACGGGATTGTTCCTGGTCGACGCGCTGTTGGCGGGCGATCTATCCGCTTGGATGTCCGCCGCCGCGCATTTGTGTCTGCCAGCCGTGGCGCTCAGTTCTATTCCGACCGCGATCATCGCTCGCATCACTCGCAGCAGCATGCTGGAGGTGTTGTCGTCGGACTACGTGCGAACCGCGCGTTCGAAGGGCGGCCGACCATGGCGCGTTGTTTGGCGTCATGCGTTCCCCAACGCCTCGATTCCCATCACGAACATTGCCGGATTCCAACTGGGGCTCCTGCTTTCGGGCGCCGCCTTGACCGAAACGGTTTTCCAATGGCCGGGCATGGGGCGTTACATGGTCGAGGCGGTGAAAGCCAACGATTATGCCATCGTGCAGGGCGGCGCGCTCGTCATTGCTGGCATTTTTGTGTTTACCAACCTGTTGCTGGACGTGGCCTACGTTTGGCTCGATCCACGAATTCGAATTAGTTAACCCTACCGCAACGGCATGAGCGAACCTTCCACTTCAATTGGGAACGCACCCGAAACTCGTGTCAAAGGGCGAGCCTGGCGGCGCTTTCGTCGCAGCACATCGGCTTGGATTGGCGCGAGCATCGTGGGGCTGTTTGCGTTCATGGCGGTGTCCGCCGACTGGGTTGCCCCGTATGCACCCGACATTTCTCATCGGCTCGAACCAGGTCAGGCGCGTGAACCGGACAACTCGGACGCGACCTTCGCCAAGGATCAACCTCCCTCCAGGGAGTTTTGGCTGGGAACGGACGAAAACGCCAAGGACACCCTGTCGCGGGTGATCCACGGTTCGCGACTCTCCTTGCTCGCAGGTGTGTTGTCGATTCTTTTGGCCGTTTCCATCGGCGTGCCAAGCGGCGCGATTGCCGGGTACAGCGGTGGCTGGCTAGACGCCGCAATCATGCGGACCGTCGATGTGGCCTTGGCGTTTCCCGCCCTGATGATCGCACTGTTGGTGGCGATGGCGTTTCGCAGCGGGTGGGAAGCGGTCATTGTTGCGGTGGGGTTGATCAATGTGCCAACATTCGTGCGGCAAGTTCGCGCCACCGTGCTGACGATTCGGAACCTGGAATTCGTCGCCGCCAGCCGGGCACTGGGGGCCACTCATTTTCAAGTTTTGGTGCGGGCAATCCTGCCGGGAATTGTCAGTCCGGTCATTGTACTGGCCACGCTCGGATTGGGGGCGGCGATCTTGGAGGTGGCCGGGCTTTCGTTTCTAGGGGTGAGCGGCGATCCCACCGAGCCGGAATGGGGTAGCATGCTGCATCAAGCCTCGAAAGCCTTTTTTGAAAATCGCACGCTCTGGCCCGTACTGGGACCGGGAGTTGCGATTTCCGTGACGATCTTAGGTTTCAACCTTCTGGGAGACGGCTTGCGAGACGCGCTGGACCCCAAATTGGAAGGGCACGGCTGAGTTGGACGGGTTGCTATGAACGATGTCCAGCCGGTTTTCCGAAAATGTCCTCCTCGATTGATGCAGCACGACGCTGGCGGCGAGGCAGCGCGTCCCGAGAATCGGCGTAAATCGCTTGACAGGCGGAGTTTCACCAGTTTTACTAAATATGCTCCGGTTAGTGGACGGATACCCACCGCAAATACCTCAGGTGTTGCATTTTTGCTGACCGGACCCCACCAAACTACCCTCGAATCGGATGTCTGTTTGGCTTCCAACTTCAGTCGTCGTATTTTGCTATTGGAATTCCGATAGACGTTTGGCCAGCTCAAAACGAGCTACTATAATTGGACGCGTTCCGTGGCGATCTTGCTGCAACGCTTTTTTGACTTTTTGAAAACTAGGAGAAGAAAATGAGGAAATTTCGATTGGCAGCCTGGTTCGCAATTGCAGCGATCGTGCTAAACACAAGCGGCGTTTACGCCCAAAGTGCCTTCAAGAAAGCGTTGCAAAAACATCTGGGATTGGAGAAAGGCTCTTCCATTTCTTGCAACGCCTGCCATGTCAGCAACAAGCCGAAGAAGATGCGAAATGATTTCGGTAAGTTGTTCGACAAGGAGCTGGAAGGCAAGGACATCACCGCGCGACTGAAAGGTGCTGGCGCTCAGAAGAAGGTCGTGACAGCCAAAGTCACTGCAGAGTTCCTCGAAGCCTTGCAGAAAATCGAAAAAACGGACCATCCTGATGGCGGCACCTACGGTGAAGCCCTTAAAGCTGGCAAGATCGCCGGTGTTAAGACCGAGTAGCCTCTCGGCTCCGAAGATTAAAAAACGCTCAATCGCGGTCGATTTTCATCGGCCGTTTTTCATGCGCGGTGGTGAGTTGCTGACTCCATCCCCGACCACCAACGGATCCCATATAGCGCTAATCCGCGGTCGATGGTCGCTAAAAACGTCGACCCAGGTTTTTCCGAATTTTCAGCGATAAGCGGATTTAGGCGAGCCACGGCACACGCGAACCGAGCGTTCGACTGAGTGTCCCTCCTTTCGATTAGTCGATATTCCACGGAGCCCAAGGATTCCAAATCGGCGTAAGTCGCTGACATGCTAGTAACTTGCGGCTTTCGCTAACTGCTTGGATTCGTGGGCGGAATTGTCTAAGATATTGGGGGTTGGTACGAATACTCTCTCGTGTATGCCCACAGAGGATTTTTCCTAGTTGGAAAATATTGGCTTCGCGAGCGAGGATGCTGAACCATCCGGCCGTATCGCGTGTATAACAATCGGTTGACTGGCACCTACTTCTCACGGAGTACCACGATGGCAGAAGAACGCCAAGGAACACGTGTCACCTTTTTGGACCAAACCGGTGCCAAATCGGTGGACGCGGTGATTGCCGACAGCGTAAGCGTGAAGCGGATCTTGCCCAATATCATCACGAAGATGAACCTGCCCGTCATGGGTCCCGACGGTCAGCCAATGAGCTACAGTCTTGACCATAAAGAGGGCGGCAAGCGTCTCCGCGAGGATCAAACACTTATGCAGGCCGAGGTTAAGGACGGCGATCATTTGATCGTCTACCCCGAGATCGTCGCCGGTTGAAACCGGTTTTCTCGATGAGACCATTCACCATGCGGCTCTAGCAAGGGAAGGATGTTTGATGCGCGAATCGCCACGGCTTCGTCGGCTGCGATCTGATTACAAGGCTATTTCGCAACTTCGCGCCGAAAGCAGCGTGCTCGATTTTGTCGCCGATGGCAATCCGCCCGAGTCCTACTTGCTTCACTTTCAAGGCCGCGGCTTTTGGCGGCCGGACAAAACCAATGATGTGCTGGTTCGGGACCAGCACACCGTCCAGGTTGATTTGAGCGCTTCTTATCCGCGCATGCAACCTGAACTGGCCTGGAAGACTCCCATATTCCATCCCAACATATCGGCCAGCGGCGTGGTCTGTCTGGGCGGTTATGGAACCTATTGGGTGCCCAGCGTCAATCTCGACGAATTGTGCCACATGCTGTGGGACATGATTCGGTATCAAAATTTTGATGTCGAGAGTCCGTACAATCGAGAGGCCGCCGCCTGGGCCAAATCTCAGACAGACTTCAGATTGCCGATCGACGATCGTCCAATGCGCGACCGCGTGGCGGGTTTGGCACCGGAATTCGCGGATCGAAAACCGCCGATTGCGTCTGCTCCCAAGCTTGGCGATGTGGCCGACGTGACCTTCCTGGATCCGGAAATCGTGGAAGCCGAGATTGTTGAGGCTTCCGTTGGCGTACGACCGGAAGATCCGGACATATTGTTTATCGAGTAAGCGTCGCGACTTTAAATTCGGCCATCATCCTTCAGGCCCTCATCATTCATTTGCGAAATGAATCAAGATTGATCCGATGACGTCATCGATTCCCAATTCGGCTTCCCTGAATCGCGGCAACACCGCACTGCGACGCTTGGGGCAAATCCATGATGAAGCGCTGCCGATTCTGTTTCACGAACCGGTTTTTGAAGAAATTATCGAGTTTTCGCACCAGGATACCAAACGCGAGATCGGCGGCTTTCTGATTGGCGGACCGTACGAAGCCGATCGTGAGTATGTGGAAATCCGCAACTTCCTTCCCGCCACCGATACCTTGTCTCGCGCCGCGTCGCTAACATTCACGCACGATACGTGGTCTGAGCTGAATCGACAGGTCGAAGAGCAATTTCCCGACGATAAAGTGGTCGGATGGCACCACACACACCCTGGATTTGGTGTATTCTTATCTGCTTATGATTTGTTCATTCACCGCAACTATTTCAGCGCGCCGTGGCATGTCGCCTTGGTTGTCGATCCCAAGGCGAAGGAATTTGGCTTCTTTCAGTGGCACCAAAACGACGTCGTTGACTGTGGCTTTTTCTTCATGTTTGAAAAGCCGAGTGCGTAGCTCAAAGTAAAAAGTTCATGTCGGACGAACCTCTGGTCATCGACGACGACGATCGGTATTCGCGTCTTCGTCTTATTGCTTGGTGGGATCAGGAGAAGTTGGCGGCAGCCAAAATTCTGGTCGTGGGCGCGGGCGCGCTGGGAAACGAAGTACTCAAAAACTTGGCGCTGCTTGGCGTGGGCCAGGTTTACGTCGTCGATTTCGACAAGATCGAAGATTCCAACCTGACCCGCAGTGTGCTTTTTCGTCAGCGAGATCGAGGCCGGTCGAAGGCCGAAGTTGCCGCCGAGGCGATCCATGATCTTAACCCCGACACGCGTGTCCACCCGATGGACGCCAACATTATCACGGATGTCGGGCTGGGGTTGTTTCGCGATGTCAACGTCGTGATTGGCTGCCTGGACAATCGCGAGGCGCGGTTGTGGGTCAATCGGTGTTGCTGGAAAGTGACCACGCCCTGGATCGACGGCGGCATTCAAGAGATCAATGGCGTGGCCAAGGTTTTCGTCCCGCCCGACGGCGCGTGCTATGAATGCGCGATGACCGAAAACGACTACCGGCTGATCAACTTGCGCTACAGTTGCCCGCTGCTGCGACACGAAGATATTTTGGCTGGCAAGGTGCCGACGGCTCCCACGATTGCGTCGATGATCGGCGGATTGCAAACCCAAGAAGCCCTGAAACTAATTCACGGCATGGACGTGGCCGCCGGAGCCGCCCTGGTTTACAACGGCGTCGCGAACAAATTCTATAGTACGAATTATCCACACAAGGAAGATTGTTTAAGTCACGAGACGTATCCCGAAGCGATCGACCTGCCGCTTTCGTCTCAAGAGAACACGGCCCAAGATTTGTTCAATCTCGCCCGTGAACACTTCCCAAACGACTCACCGCTCAAGCTCGCGCTCGATCGCGATCTGATCGTCTCGCTCGACTGCCAATGCGGTCGTAGCGAATCCGTCATGAAACCTGCTCAACTGGTGGGCATGGCGGACGCCAAGTGCCCCCAGTGCGGCGAAACGGCGCGTCCAAATATAGAACATGTCGTTGCCGCCGACTCGGATTTGGCGAAAGAAAAGTTGGCCGCGCTTGGCGTTCCCCCGTACGATACTGTCAGAGTGGCGAGCGATTCGGATGAACACTTTTTTCAGTTGGCGGCGGATCGCTCAAATTTTGAGTTCTAAGTCACCGGGACACATTGGGTTTGCAGGTGGAATTCCACATCGATTGTGAATGCGGAGCGCGAATCGGGGTATCGGCGACGATGGCCGGAACCCAGGCGAAGTGTCGCTGTGGAAACGTGAACGATGTTCCGCGTCTAACGGCATTGAAGCGATCCGCGGGGCAAGACACGTTCGTCACGAACGCCGCTGAGATGGTCTTGAAGAAAATATCCAACGGCGAGTTACCCACGGAAATCTGCGTCGAATGCTCGTCGCCGACCAAGGACACCGTGGTGTGTATCGTGGAACTGGAACGGCGGTGGGTCCGCAACCGCGGACCGAGTGTCTGGAGTTTGTTGCCCATGCTCTTGTTTGCACCACTGTGGATGTGGATTTTTGTCCAATCGAGGGACGCCGGGGAGCTCCACGGCCGCGACTCGGTGTTGAAGGTGCCGATCACGCTTTGTCCCAGGTGCCGCGTTTCGGTCGGCAACCTTCGCCGTTCGTCCGTACTCAAGAATCTAATGGCTCATGTCGAAACGTACCGCCAGTTGTTAAAAGAGTACCCAGATGCCGCCGTGGGCCTCGAGCGGGTTGGTTAGTTAATGGACGCAGACATTCAATTCGGCGATGTCGAGGAAGCTCGTCCCGAGGTCCATTTGCGTCCGGACCGAAACAAGCATTATGCGGTGGTTCCCCATGCTGCGCCGCGCGAAGAAGACTTACCGATTTTCGTGGATCTCGATGTCATGCGCGACATGGAGGCGCATGCATTGGAAGATACTAGCGTCGAATTGGGCGGGGTGTTGTTGGGCGGGCAATATGAGGATGAAGACGGCCATCCGTTCGTGGTCGTCACCGACAGCCTACGTGCGCAACATTACGAGGCCACCAAGGGCAGCTTCAAATTTACTCATGATACATGGGAACAAATTTCGCGCGAGCGCGACGAGTTTCCCGAAGACTTGCAGATGGTCGGTTGGTATCACACGCATCCCGATTGGGGCGTATTTCTGTCTGGGATGGACATGTTCATCTGCGACAATTTTTTCAACCGGCCGCTCGATTTGGCGCTGGTCATCGACCCTTGCCGCCGTGATCGGGGCATGTTTATGTGGACCGGTGACCCGCAGCAACGTATTCGGCGGACCGGCGGATTTTACTTTATCGCGTCTCGGTTTCGTCGCCACGAACTCGAAATCTTTACCTGTCAACTCGAAGGCAAGCTAACCATGTCATCCGATCCTAGATTCATTGCGGGACAAGTCGGGCCGTCCGCTCCTCCGGTGGTCAACATTGCCGAGCCAAGAAACCCTTGGCAAGGGCCGGTGATTATGGGCATGCTGACGATGCAGTTCATGGTGATCTGCCTCATTGCATGGCAACTGATCGCTCCCAAGCCGGAAGACCAGACCGAGATCGAAAAGCAAAATAAGCAGATCGCCGAACTGGAACGGTCGATCAAGGCTTTGACGAGAGACGACTACAACGAAACGCGGCTGTCCGCACAGCGAGAGATGCTGCGAAGTATTGCATCCGAAATGAAAGGAGGCCCCGGACTAGTCGATGCTTTTGAGGATCTCAAGGGACAACTGCGTGAGTCAAAGGCGGCCAACGCGGGCCATAATGCGGTCACCATGGATCTCAAAAGTCAAGTTGCGGATTTGAAGCAGGAAAAGAAAACGCTCCAGAACCGTTTCGAGACGGAAGAAGACAAGCGGAAGACGGCTGAGAAGAACTTAGGAAAAACTAAAGAGGACCTAACAGCAAAAAAAACCGAGATTGCAAAACTGGAGGAAAAGCTAGGAATAGGCTCTGATAAGAAGGGTTCGGAGACCGCCCCCAAAGAGCAAAGCTGGTTAGCCTATATCACGGTTGGTGTCATTGTCGTCGTGCTGGCGCTAGTCGGCATCGGTGCCGCGGTGGCCATGAGAAAGGAAGAGGACGAAGAAGAGGAAGAAGATTACAAAGATTCTTCCGAGGAAAGTGACGACAAGACGAATAACAACTCGGAGTAGCGGCGTGGACTCCAATGAATCCCACCCAAATGGGGATGCCCTTCCGCCGTGGTCCAACGACGGCTGTTTGCCGTGAATCTTGAAACATTGAGGATCCAATTGTGGTTCAGCCAAATCGACAGGACCGGTTAAAGTCCGACTTTGAAGCGATCCAAGCCCTAAAAGCGGCCAGCACGCTGTTCGATTTCGAGACCACCGGCGAGCCGCCAGAACGATATACCGTCACCTTTCGTGGCAAAGGAGTGGCGCGCGGCAGCTCCGGCGAGGAAGTCGAAATCATCGAATTGCACCGCTGCGACATTCGCTTGCCCTATTCGTACCCCGAGCGGGGTCCCGACATTCGTTGGCTGACGCCGATTTTTCACCCCAATATCTCGTTCAGCGGCTTTATCAACCTGAAGCAAATTGGCCTGCCCTGGGAAAAGGACATCACCTTGGATGTGGTCGTCGAACGATTGTGGGATCTGGCGCGGATGGCCCACGTCACCGAAGACAAAGCGGTGAATTACACGGCAAAAAATTGGTTCGAGGAAGAAAATACGCTACGGCTGCCGCTGGACCACCGCCCGTTGCGGGATAAATCGGCTCCCGCGAAGTCCAACGTCATTCGGTACGAGCGGCGCGGCGAGACGGAAATCAACCTGCCTGCGGGCAAAGAAGATGCTGGCGTGTTCTACATCGGTGAAGACACACCGATTCCCCAGTCGGCCGAGGGCCGGGGCAGTCTGCCGCCTCGTCGAGTTCCGCCCCGGCGGGTCCAGCCCGATGAAGACGACGATATTCTGTACATTGGGTAGTGAATTCGGCAAAATGGGGAAATGAGCCTCGCCGCAAGCCGCGGTTGGGGATCAAATATAGTCGTTTCTCCCAAGGAATTCCTGTGGAATGTTTTCTGGCCTTTGGTGTACTTGTGGTGGTCGTCATCGTGTTGGTGGCGTTCGCTTCGAAGGCACAAGCTCGCGCCGATAACTGGAACAAGTCGTATCAGGCGCTGGCTCAGCGCTATGGGGGCGTATGCCTGCCCGCGGGGTGGCTCAGTCACCCGAGCGTGCGTTTCCAATACGGGGCGACAAGCGTGCTGCTCAACACCTACAACGCGGGCGGTGGTGGGCAATTCACCCAAATGCACATCAATTGGCCCGATTCTCGGCTGCGCCTGGAGGTGTTCCCTCAACGGCAATTCGCCAACACGCGAACGTTTCGCGGAATGCACGAAATGGATTCAGGCGACGCCGATTTTGACAAAACCTACACCATCCGCGCCAATCATGAGGATACGGCCTTGATTTTTCTCAGCGATGGCGTGCGCTGGCAAATCGATCGGTTGCGTCATCTTTTGGGAATACCCGACGCCTACTTCGCAATTCATCGTGGCCGCATCCTGATCAAGAAGCCGACCTACATTCGCCGATTTGCGGAATTAGAAGAATTCACCCAGCTTTCGCTCGAGCTATACGATCAGGCGATGCTCACACGGATGGTTGGCATCTCGTTCGTGGAAGACGAGACGGTGCAGGTAATCTCCGCGGCAACATGTCAGATCTGCGGCGACGACATCACCACGGACATGATTTTCTGTCGCCGCTGCAAGACGCCGCATCACATGGACTGTTGGCAATACTACGGTTGCTGCGCGGTGTACGGCTGCCAGGAGCAGCGGTTTGTCGTTCCCAAACTTGCGGGTCCGGCGGGTGACTCTTGATTTTTGATCGTCGATTGCAAGGCATGAGGAAGGACTCTAGAAGAGGCCGAAGACGCATTGATCTGGCCTCAGCGGAGTCCACCTACAAGATCGTTTGAATTGGGTTTGAGGCCTTGGCCTCCTATAGGTCATGTCCACATCGCAGCACCATCCCCAACAGCGACGATGGCAGTATTCGTTCAAGAAGCTCAATTGGGCAATCTTGTTTTGTTGTGTGCTGTTCGCTGTGGTCCATTACCTTTGTCAGTTGACCAATTTCCTTGGTCCGGAGTTGACCGTGCATGGCTGCTTCTTGTTCGCTTCGATTGCGCCGTTCTTTACGATGCTCGTTATCGTACTGGCATGGGGCTTCTCCAATTTGCAACTCCCCTTTCGGCAAGAGTGTGCGTTGGTGGGCCTGTTGTGTGCAACCTTTCTTTGGATACCTTTCCCCATAATGATATGGATCATTTTTTTCTATGTAATTTGACGCTGGGACGTCCTTGCTTGGGCGGTACTTTTCGTAGGGGCTACTCACGGTGACAAATCCCGGGTCCGTTTTCGCAATCATTCTCATCATCGCGGTCGGTCTGATCGGGGTTTCGTTGTGGACTGTCTGGTCGCGACATTTGAATTTGAATGCAGGATTTCGCCGACTGGCCAACGATCTTGACGGCACTTTTCATCGCAGCAGCGGAGTTTTTGATACGCGCGGTCCCTCGGCGCGATTCGTGCAAGATGGCGTTGAGGTTTTGGTCGATTTGCAGTCCACGGGTGGCGATTATCGCCGCTATTTTACGCGCATGCATATAACTTGGCCTGACGACCGGTTGCTGTGCGAGATATTTCCCGAGCGGCTGTTTCGTCGCCTGGGCAAATTGTTCGGCACTCAGGATATCGAGATCGGCCACCAGCACTTCGACGACGAATACATCATTCGTGGCGGCTCGCAGGCGCTGGTCCGAAACCTGCTCAGCCTACAAGTGCAGCAGGCCATTAATCGATTGCGGGAGGTGTCGCCGGTTCGCGATCTGTACGTCTTGTGGAGCAACGGCAGACTGCAGGTGAAAGTGCAGGGTGTGCTACACGAATACGAGGAGTTGAAACGATTTACCCAGCGGGGATTGGAACTCTACGAACATGCGATGGCGACTCAAGCCGACGGCATTGAGTTCCTCGACCAATCCCAACCGCTCGTGATCAACGAGATGATCTGCCAAATCTGCGGCGATTCGATCACGTCCGACCTGGTCACATGCCGCAATTGTAAAACGCCGCATCACGGGGATTGTTGGGAGTATTATGGCGCGTGTTCTACCTACGGTTGCGGCCAGACCAAGTTTAGTAGGTAGCAATCAACTGACAACAATCCATGCTCGAAGCTCCCCCTTGGTAAAGGGGGAGAAGCACGCGTTATCCTTCCGTGTCTCCGGTCAGCGTGTCTTCGGTTCCGCCATAGCCCGGCGTGATGGCCGGCAGTTCGAGAATGAACTTGCTGCCCACGCCCACTTCGCTTTCCACCCGAATGTCTCCGTCATGCTCGCGAAGGATCTTTTGGCTCACCGGCAGGCCCAGCCCGGTTCCACGACTGCCCTTGCCTGATTCAAACATCGAAAAAACCTTTCGCACGTCCTCTGGCGCGATGCCTTCTCCGTTGTCTTCCACGACCACTTGCACGACGCTCTTGGTCTTCAAATAAAGTGTCGTTACCGCGACTCGCGCCGCTTCCTCGCTCGCACAGGCGTCAATGGCGTTGGTGACCACGTTCAGGATCGCGCGATGCAAAGCATCGGGATCAAACGTCAACTCGGGCATTCGCTCGTCGGGCTTCCAATCAAGTTGCACTTCGGCCTCTTTGGCACGGGCCTGCATCAGTTCCACGACGTCGCCCGCGACTTGATTCATGTGCGACGGAACCATGTCCGGCTGGCGTTCCTTGCTGAACGTGAGCATGTCCATGACCAGGTTGGAAATCTTCTCCTGGTTCTTCTCGACGATCCGCCAGCCGCGCTGCACCACGTCGGTTTCGCTCGACTTCAGTCCCTCCTCGATCAAGTAACTGCCACCCCGGATGCCTTGCAGGATGTTTTTGATGTGATGGGAAAGTGTCGCGATGGTTTGTCCCATCGCGGCTAAACGCTCGGCCTGCACCATGCCGGAGTAGTAGGAAGTGTCTTCGACGGCCAGCGCGGCCTGATGTCCGATCGCTACCATCAACTTCAAATGGTCTTCGGAAAACTTGTTGGTAAGTCGTTGCTGGATGACGCGCCCGGGTGGCGTAAACGTGTCGATATAGATGACGCCGACGATGCCATAGCGGCCTTGCATTGGGACGCAAATAGCTTCACGTACCCCGATTTTTAGGATGCTGCGAGCCGCTTCCCAGCGATCGTCCTCGCGCGCATCGCTGGTCATCACTCCCTCTTCGTTATTCAACACGTAATCGAGAATGGTGCGGCTGATTTCGATATGAGCGGCCGGATCGATCCCTTCCCGCGTTTTCGTGGCTTTGGCTTGTAGATCGTCCGAGTCGGGATCGACCAGCATGATGCAGCCGCGGTCGGATTCAACCCATTCGAAAATCAATTCCAAAATGCGGTTCAGCAGTTGATCGATGTCCAGCGTATGGCTGACCGCGAGCGCCGTGCGGTACATGATTTGTAAATTGCTACGGGCCCGCGCCAGCCAGGGACTGTCGGCGTCGGTCCCTTCGCCGATGATCTTGCTACCTTCTTCCGGGCCGATCGTCTTGACGATCCGTGAACTGGCACTGCTTGGACCCCGCTCGATGATATCCACTTCGCTCTCGACGGCATGCGACGAGGTCTTTTCGGGGCCCGTGAAGATCATGATCGTGCGACCGATTTGCACCCGGTCGCCGTTGCACAGGGAATGCCGCTGTATCAGTTCGCTGTTGACATAGGTTCCGTTGGAACTGCTCAGATCGATCAGCGAAAGAGCATCGCCTTCAAGGCGAATTTCGGCGTGCCGGCGCGAAACCTCGGTGTCGCGCAATTGGATAGGATTGGAGCTATCGCGCCCAATTCCGAGGATCGACGCTTCCAGGTCGAAGCGTTTACCTTGGTCTTTCCCTTTGATCACGTACAGCGACGACCCAAGGCCCATTGTGTGATTCGCCAACAGTTGAGCTGGTAAAAGTGCCCGTCAACAGCCGTTGAGGCTATTGAGCGGCCAACTTTTCGATTGTACGAATCAATGGGCCATAGTGGTAGGGTTTCTGCACGACCTCGTGCCGGGTGGAGGACTCGCTGGTGGTCGGATATCGGCCGAGGATGACCATCGATGAGTTTTGTTCTCGTGTTTCGGTGTCATATTGGTCATGGATTGACTGCTCGACGCCGGTCTCGACATCCAGCACGATTACCTCGGGATGGAATTTCTGGGCAAGCTGGACGCCTTCACGCGGCCCGGCCGCCTCCAGAATCCGCAACCCGCGCCGGCGCAAAGCCGTACTCAAAACCTCGCGGTTTTCTGCCGACTGATCAACGATGAGGACACTTTTTTCAGTGCCACGTGCAGACTCTGAAATCAACGATGCACCTCCATGTGCGACCGGGATCCCGCTGTCCGAGTTAGGTTGGATATTCGTCTGCCCTGGCTGTGCGGACGGTAGGCCATGCAGTCATCCCGGTTGAAACGACATCCATGTCGAGTCCATCCAGGTCGGGCGTGAGAATATCGACGAGGGCCGATCTTGTCAAAACCGAATTTGTCGGAATTTGGCCGGCTTGCTATCGCTTCATAAGGCAGAATCCACTTGACGAGCGTCATTTTTCATGTATCTTACAATAGATTTTGATTGACCAAAATCAATAAACTGGGTAATCAAACGACCTTTCATCAAGGCGAATACCGTGAAATCTCTCTTTTCTAACTTGCTCAAATCGTTGTTCTTGTTGACCGTGGTGTTGAGTTGCACCGAATTGTTCGGGCAGTCCAGCGAAGAGGGGGAAGAGAAAAAGAAGATATTAGTCTGCTCCACAACTCAAATCGCCGATTTCGCTCGTCAAATTGTCGGCGACCGCTGGGAAGTCACGAGTGTGCTGGGTGCGGGGGCTGATCCACATTTGTATTCGGTGAAGACGTCGGACGCGCGGCTCGTGGCCGAGGCCGATCTGTGTGCCCACAATGGCTGGCATCTGGAGGGAAAAGACTGGATGAAGACACTCGCCACCGACGCGCAAAAGCCGCTGGTGACCTGTGTCGACGGCATTAAGCCTCTGCAGCTTGAAGAAGATGGCAGAACGGTTGAGGATCCTCACGCCTGGTTTCGCGTCAAGAACGCGGCCCAATACGTGAAAAACCTGCTGCACGGAGTCAGCGAGATCGACCCTGAAAACGCCGCGGAGTACACCGCCCGAGCGGAACTCTACCTCAGCCAACTACAGATGTTGGATGCGTGGATTTTCAAGCAGGTCACGGCGATCCCGCGCGGAAGGCGAGTCTTGGTTACCAGTCACGACGCCTTCAACTACTTTTGTGAGCAATACGGCTTCAAGTCGGCTTCGCCCGTGGGCTGGTCGACTGAAGAGCTGGCCGGTGTCACCTCGGAAAAGCGGCAGCAGACGATCGATTCCATTCGCAAGTTCGGCGTGAAGTCGATCTTTGTCGAGACCAGCGTCAATGATCGGCTGATTCGCCAGATCGCCAACGACGCCGGAGTGGCAGTCGGTTCGCCACTGTATTCGGATTCGATGGGGAAGGCAGGCACCGCGGGCGCTACGTATATTGGTATGATGCGTGAAAACGTATTAAACATCGTACGTGGTCTTGAATAATCGCCTCCGTTATGCGTCCCCTGCTCGCCCTTATCGTTGTGGTCGTCAGCCTTGGCAGTGTGGCCCTCTATCGCGTTTTTGTTGACTCGCTGCCCCCGGTGGACTTTCAGCTTTCACCGGCCCAAGGTGAGTTTGTGGTCGACATTACGCTGACCTTCGACGCCGTTGACAATTCGTTCACCACGACACCGACAACGCTCAAGGTCAAGTTTGAAAAGAGCGTCTTTCACACGTCTGAGCCCATTCGAGCGGGCATACCCTTCGTCATTCCGATCGAGAACGTGAAACAGGGCTTGAACGAATTTAACGTCGAAGTGGTGGTGCCCGACATCAATCTGCAAGGCGCCGCTCCGACCACCGACGCTTTTTCTTTGGATCCCGATAAGGAAGACGCTTCCGAAGAGGTTTACATTCCCGAGCGCGCCGTTCGAATTCGAATGCGACGCAACGGACAGACAATTGCCGAAACGACGAAGTGGTCCCCTCCGGGCGGGAACTTTAGCGAACAAATTTTGGTGGATGTGCCACCGCAAGATCAGATTCCAAATGAACCAAGATCAGATTCAAAATGAACACCGTCACTGACAGGGAACGCGACGACCCGCGACATCTCCATTTAGGTTTGGCCTGGTGGAATGGCATGAGTTACGCCCTATCACGGTCGTTCGCATGAACAAAGAACCGGTCAAGACCGACACGCCCCATCTGAATGGTCGGAAGAAAGTCGGCCAATTCGCAATAGAGGTGGAACACCTTACGGTAAGCTATGGACCGGTTCCAGCCTTGTTGGATGTTTCGCTGGCGATCCCGCCCGGCCAGCTAATCGGCGTCATCGGACCCAATGGTTCAGGCAAGTCGACGTTGATTAAAGCCATCCTTGGATTCATCAAACCCGATTTCGGCACGGTGCGATTGTTCGGCCAGGCAGCCGACAAAGCGAAGGGGCGTGTTGCTTATGTGCCCCAGCGCGGATCGGTCGATTGGGATTTTCCAGTAACGGTTCGCGAAGTCGTTCTGATGGGACGGTACGGAGAAGTACCCTGGTGGCGAGATCTCAGCAAGGACGACGTTCGCATTGCCGACGAGGCGCTGGACAAGGTACGCATGTCGGACCTCAAGGATCGGCAAATCGGCCAGCTTTCCGGCGGCCAACAGCAACGCGTATTCATGGCTCGCGCGATGGCGCAAGGCGCGGAAATCTTATTGCTGGACGAACCGTTCGCCGGCGTCGATGCGGCCACCGAAAGAGCGATCTTGGACGTGTTGGAGCAAACCAAGGCGACCGGCCGTACGTTGGTGGTCGTGCATCATGATCTGGGAACCGCCGCCGAATACTTCGATACTCTGATCTTGCTCAAGCAGCGGCTGTTTGCCTACGGTCCGCCTGAAGCTGTTCTGCACCCACAACTGTTGAGCGAAGTGTATGAGGGCAAGCTGCGCGTATTCGCCAACTTGGCTCAGCCCGGTCGGCCCCCTGTAACTCCCCCTTGGCAAGGGGAAGAACCAGGGAGTAGTTGACGATGGACGGGATCTACGAAGCGCTGGTTGATTTTCATCGCCAATTCCCGTATCTGATCAAAGCGATGATCGCGGGCCTGCTGGTCTCGGTCGTCTGCGCGGTGATCGGTTGCTTCATCATTCTGCGACGAATGGCCTTCCTTGGAGATGCCATCGCCCACTCGATGCTGGCCGGCGTGGTCGTCGGCTACTTGATCATGAAGTTGATCTTCGAAGTCTCGGTCAGCGCGGCGGGCATGTTAGTCGGATCGATCCTGGCCGGTTTTCTCACGGTAGCCATGGTCGCGTTTGTTTCCAAGGTTTCGCGAATCAAGGAAGACACCGCAATTGGCGCGATGTATACCGGAATCTTCGCCGTCGGAGCGTTGTTGGTTTCGTTCTTTAGCGACAGCGTCCACATCGACCTTTACCACTTCGTGGTGGGCACCGTCTTGGCAGTCGACGATTCGCAATTATGGATGATGGCGTTTGTTACTGCATTTGTGTTGGCGGTTGTCGTTTTGTTGTTCCGGCAACTGCAACTGACCAGTTTCGACCCAGTGATGGCGGCGTCGATTGGCGTGCCCGTGTTACTGTTGGACTATCTACTTACCGCCTGCACTTCCTTGGTGGTGGTCAGCGCCGTCAACATCGTGGGCGTGATTCTGGTTGTTGGCATGCTGGTGACACCCGCCGCGACCGCCTATCTCGTTTGCGATCGCTTAAGCCGCATGCTCGTGGTGTCGGCCTTGTTCGGAGTGGCGAGTTTCTTAATCGGCTACTTCCTCTCGGGTTTTTTCGGCACGTCACCAGGACCGGCGATCGTCGTGGCCAGTACCGCGCAGTTCGCATTGGTTCTCGTTGTCGCGCCGCGATATGGCCTGATCGCCAACTGGCTGCGACGTCAACGAGCGATTCCCCAACAACTGGTGGAAGACGTGCTGGGCAGCATTCTGAGAGCCAAGCAGCCACAAGTTCCCGTGGCCACGATAGTCTCTTATGTGCAAGCTCCGCTGGGTCGCATCCAACGGGCGCTGCGTTCGCTTCAACGGCAGAACTACCTTTCACTTGAGGGCGACCAAGTCGCATTGACAACGGACGGCCGCCGCGAGGCGCGACGCCTGATGCGAGCGCATCGGCTGTGGGAAAGCTATCTGCAACATGTCGGCATGCCGGAAGAGCAACTGCATGAACAGGCGCATCGGTTGGAGCATGTGCACGACGAAGCGGCCGTCGACTATTTGGACGACAAACTGGGACACCCGCTGACCGACCCCCATGGCGCGGAGATTCCCGAAGACATTGTCCACTTGGTGCCCGGTACGGAGATCAACGCCAGCCTTTTGAGAAACGGGCACCAGGCCACCGTCACCGCGCTCTCCGACGAGGCCCACGAAACGACTCTAGAAGTTGGCATGAGAATCTCCGCGGGTCGCCGCCGAGCGGATGGCAAACAATGGGTATTCATCTTACCCGACGGATCCGAAGCCCTTTTGGACCACAAAACGGCCGACCAGGTGACCGTTCGGTTGGAAGGTCCGTAACCCATGCCGTTCGGAGCATGAACCACCGATTTCGCCGACCGCCTACGCCGCCTTGGGTTCGCTCGTTAGGTGTGTCACGAGTTCAAGGTCGAGCATCCGCAGCCAGTAGAAGCCGGCCGCCAGAAAAGTGCCACCGCAAACGAGCAGCACTAATGGCAACATGCTGAATACCAACAACTCCCACACCCGGAAACCTTGAACCGCGGCAAAGGCCGCGGACGAAGCGACGCAACTCACCGCCACGATCGCTGCGAGGCCGAGCCACCGTCTCCATGAAATTGAACACGGCGTTTGAGTCGTTAGAATCGCCGGCAGCAACAACACATGCAAGCAGCCCATGGCGACCAGCGGAGCGGAAAAAACCGCGAGGTAGATCACCAAGTCCTCCCATGCCGGTCCTATGTTGCTAACCTGGATGATGAAACGCGGCACGGCAACCGCAATTCCGACCACCGCCATGAGGACAAGATAGCTACATAGCGACACGGGACGGGCGGCGGCATGGACTGATTGAGGAGCCAACGTCCAACGCCGAAACATGCGTGCCACGAACGGCGGCATGGCAATAGCAACCGTCAGCAGGGGTCCCAAATTGGCAATGGCTAGGATCTCGGAGTGTTCCGAATCGGTCACCGAGACGACGATTGCCAATGTCAGGCCGGCGGTCGCGGAAAGGGCGATGCATACCAGCACTCGCTGCCACAATCGGCTTTGATAAAGCATGCTCACGACGCCAATAAATGACCATTGGGCCCACGGCAATCCGACAAGCAAACCGAAAAGGGGAAACAGAATCCACTGGTCATAGATTCCGCGTTCTTCAAGCCAACGCAAACCGATCAGCGGGACGTGGGGAAGAGTCGCCAGCAGAAACACTCCCAGTGCCGCGAACATCCAACAGGCACGAGAGCGCGCCCCATCCCTTGCCAACCGCATCTCCGACAATTCGGCCTTCAGACGCGTGATCTCATCCAGTCTATTTTCGCATCGCGGACAAATCGAGTTGGGCGTCGCGGGGTTCAAAGTGGTTGCCATGGTAGTCGCCTCCTTTGCTGACAATGCGTCTAACCTACCCCACCCAGGTACCGACCAACAACACGAGTTCAAGACAGTGCAAATTCGGCTCACCTTGACGGACGTTAAACCGCGTGGGCATGGAGTTTTGTGACACACTTTTTGGGCGACTTGTTCCCTTGTCCTGTTGTCTTCATGTATAGTTGTCAAAAGCTGCAGCAAGATCAAAAACCGCGCGCAAGCCGTTTGCGCTAAAGCTGTTCCGCGAACCGCCCCGACAATCCAACTCTCTGGAAATGCGAAGGAATCGACCAATGAAGTTCAAACCGAAGGCGCTGTTTATCGCGTTAATGTTCTGTCTTCTGGCGGCGATGGCCATCCTGGAAGCAGACGTCGCGCGTGCCGCCGACAAAAGCGCCACGCCGTCGGCTTCCGAGATCCTCGACGCCGCTGGAGTCCGTGGCGGCCTTGTCGTTCACGTCGGCTGTGGCGACGGCCGGCTCACCGCGGCATTGCGGGTCAGCAGCAGCTTTCAAGTCCAAGGGCTCGACCGCGACGCGGAAAACGTCAAGCAAGCACGTGAGTATGTCAAATCGCAACAGTCTTATGGCGAGGTCACCATCGATCGGCTCAACGGAAACGGGCTGCCCTACGTCGACGGACTGGTGAACCTGGTTGTCGCGGAAGACTTGGACGGCATCGCCATGTCGGAAGTCATGCGTGTGCTGGTTCCCAATGGCGTCGCTTACATCAAACAAGGAGGCTCTTGGCGGAAGACGGTCAAGCCGCGTCCCAAGAATATCGACGAGTGGACTCACTTCTTGCACGACTCCAGCGGCAACGCGGTCGCTCATGATGATGTCGTTGGCCCGCCCAAACATCTGCAATGGCTGGGCAGTCCGCGCTGGTCGCGGCATCACGACCGGATGGCCAGCATGAGCGCGCTGGTGTCGGCCGGCGGCCGCATTTTTTACATCATGGACGAAGGCTCGCGCATTTCTATTCAAATGCCACCCAAGTGGATGCTGATCGCGCGGGATGCCTTTAATGGAACCATCCTATGGAAGAAACCGATAGAAACTTGGAGCCCTCACCTTTGGCCGCTGAAGAGCGGCCCCACGCAACTGGCCCGGCGGTTGGTGGCGACCGGGGATCGCGTTTATGTGACGTTGGGAATCAAAGCGCCACTAACCGCCCTGGATGCGGCAACCGGAGAAATCGTCCATACGTTCGACGACAGCGCGGCGACGGAGGAAGTGATTGTGCACGACGGCGAAGTGATCGCGCTAGTCAACAAGAATCCGGCGGAGTTGGACGATTACGTACCCAAATTCAATGTTGGCGATCAGCGCCGCGTCGCGCAAGAATTTCGCTGGAACGAAGTCGAACGGCAGATCATGGCGTTCGACGCCGAAACGGGAAAGCGGCGATGGAAAAGGGAGACGAAAGTCGCGCCCCAGTCGCTAACCGCCGATGCGAAAAACGTCGTGTATCACGACGGCGAGAATGTGGTCTGCCTCGACAAGCAAACCGGCGAGCAGAAGTGGAAATCTCCTCCGACTCAAAAGGCCGATGCGTCGGGGCGCAGGCGTCCCGCGACCATGAATTTTGGACCAAAGCTCGTCTTGTACGACAACGTAGTCTTGTTCGCGGGCGGCGATCGGAAGATGCACGCCTTTGCCAAGGGGACCGGCGAGGAACTTTGGACAGCTCCGCATGCCCAGTCGGGTTATCAGTCGCCCGAGGATCTGTTGGTGGCCAACGGACTGGTCTGGAATGCCCCCACAACGCGAACTCAAGACACCGGAGTATTCACGGGACGCGATCCAAAAACGGGTGAAGTCAAAGTCGAATTTCCACCCAACGTGAACACCTATTGGTTTCATCACCGCTGCTACATTGCCAAGGCGACCGACAAGTTCCTGCTGCCGTCGCGGACGGGCATCGAATTCGTCGACATGGAAAAGAAGGACTGGAATATCAATCATTGGGTTCGGGGCGGATGTTTGTATGGAGTCATGCCCTGCAACGGCTTGGTGTACGCGCCGCCGCACAACTGTGCCTGTTATCCGGAAGCCAAGCTGTACGGCATGAACGTGTTGGCACCGGCTTCCAAATCGCGAGCGGTTCCAGCCGAGGTCTCGGATGAAGATCGCTTGGAAAAGGGCCCCGCGTTTGGAAAAATCGCCGCTGCCGGCAAACCATCGAAGAGCGACTGGCCCACCTATCGCCACGACGCAGGCCGCACCGGATCGACGGCAGCGGAGCTTTCATCCGATCTGAAACACGCGTGGCAAACGCCGCTGGGAGGAAAGCTCTCCAGCGTGGTGATTGCCGAGGGCCGCTTGTTCGTGGCCCAAGTCGATGAACATACCGTCCACGCATTGAACTCCGCCAGCGGTGAAGTGCTGTGGAGTTTCACCACGGGCGGCCGGGTCGACTCGCCGCCCACCGTCGACCGCGGCCGCGTGGTTTTCGGTTCGGCCGACGGCAGCGTTTATTGTCTGCGGGCGACGGATGGCGAGTTGGCTTGGCGCTTTCGCGCGGCACCGCGCGACCTGCGGCTGACCGCCTTTGAACAAGTCGAATCCGTCTGGCCCGTGCACGGCAACATACTCGTGAAGAACGACATCGCCTATTTCGTGGCCGGCCGTTCCAATTTCCTCGATGGCGGTCTCCGCTTCATCCGGCTCAACGCCGACACGGGTGAAAAGCTTTCTGAATCGATCATCGACGACCGCGACCCGGAAACGGGCGCTGACCTGCAAGACCGGCTGCAAGTGCTCAACATGCCGGTCGGTTTGCCCGATGTCCTGTCGAGCGACGGTGAGTCGATCTACATGCGGTCGCAACAGTTCGACTTTGAAGGCAATCGTATTGGAATCGGGCCTCACTCGGGCCAGTCCGCTCAGCAAGGCTCCGTACAAAAAGGCAAGACGGCGCATCTGTTCGCGCCGATGGGCTTCCTGGACGACACCTATTTTCATCGTGCTTACTGGGTTTACGGACGCAGCTTCGCCGGCGGGCATTCCGGTTACTATCAGGCGGGGAAATATGCACCGGCCGGCCGGATGTTGGTGGCCGACGAAGCCAACGTTTACGGTTTCGGCCGCAAGGCTCAGTATCTGAAGTGGACCACCACGATTGAGCATCAACTGTTCTCGTCCGGCAAGACGCCGCCCGAACAAGCCACGGACGGAGAAACGGCGCAAACACAAAAAGCCGCGCGCCGCGGCCAAACCGGGTCGAACATGATCCGCTTTGAAAAGACAAAGAGCATTAACCCGGCCAAGACGCCGCTGGCTGTCATGGCATGGGTCAACACCGAACAGCCCAACGGCGTCATCGCGGCGCGGGGCGGGCCGGCGGTCGGCTACGCGCTGGTCGTCAACAAAGGGAAGCCGCAGTGGATGGTTCGTACGTCGGAAGAAAAACTGGCTTCGATCAGCGCCCGCAAGAGCATCGTCGGCAACTGGGTGCACCTGACTGGCGTGCTGACCAAGGACAAGAAGCTGCAGCTCTACGTGAACGGCCAACTGGCGGCCTCGGGCGACGCGCCTAAACTGCTCCCCTCCGATCCAGCCCAGTCGTTGGAAATCGGCGGCGACGATGGCGGCGCGGTCGGCGGTTATCGCAGCCCCAACTTGTTCATGGGGACGATTGATGAATTTCGACTTTATCATGGCGAGCTAACCGCGGACGAAATCGAATTGCTCAGCAGCCTCGATCCGGAAAGTCGCGGCACCAAGCCCAAGAACGCGACGTTGAATCTCGCCTGTTCGTTCGACGACGGCAAGGCGATGGATCAGTCGGGCAACAAGAACCACGGCAAACTGGACGGTAATCGCAAGACGGAAGGAAAAGTTCGCCTGGCGATGCGTTTTCGCGGCAAGAGTTCCGGCCGCGGGGGCAATTCGTTTGTTGCTCATAAGTGGAACGAGGATATTCCGCTGTTGGCCCGGGCCATGGTCAAGGCAAACGACACGCTCTTTATTGCCGGCCCTCCCGACCTGATTGACGAAGAGGAAACGTTTAAAAAACTGATGGCTCGTGATCCCGATGTGCAGGCCGAGTTGAATGAACAGAACTACGCGCTGGAAGGAAAGTTGGGAGGCCGGCTGATGGCGGTTTCGGCAAAGGACGGCAAGACGCTGTCCGAGCTTCCACTTAACGCCCTGCCCGTGTGGGACAGCATGGCGGTCGCTAATGGAAGGCTCTACCTGTCCACGACCGATGGCAATGTGGTCTGCTTTGGCGACAAGAGTAAATAACGCATGCCTTCGGAAACGTGTCTTTGGAAACGTCTCTTTGGAAACACCGGTCTATTAACGTGAGGTCACAAACGATGAAATTGTTTTGTAGGTATCAGTTCATGCTTCGCCCCGTCCGTATTGGGTTTGTTTTGGCCGTCACCTGCTGTATGGCCAGTTCCGCCATGGGCGATGAACTCACGCCGGAAGAAAAAGACGCCGGGTTCGTCTCGATGTTCAACGGCACCGATTTCAGCGGCTGGCGATTCACCGGCAAGAAGTCCGACAAGGTACCAGCGAACTGGAGCGTCGAGGATGGGGTGATCAAGCTCACCGGTGGCGGCAGCCCTCATCTGGGTACGGCTCGCGAATATGGCGATTTTGAAATGCGTTTTCAATGGCGAGCGATGCGTGAAAAGTACAACAGCGGCTTCTTCATTCGCAGCCCCGAAAACCTGGGAAGGAATCAGCTCAACCTTGCCAAAGGCAGCGAGGGCAAGTTTATCGGCGGCAAGCTGAACGGTGGCAAGGCCGTGCCGGATTTGCAGAAGGCGTCCGGCGAGTGGAATGAATGGCGCGTTCTCGTCGTTGGCGACCAAGTCACGTTTTGGTGTAACGGCGAACTTGCGTGGAAGGGGACCGGACTCATGCCGCCCAACGGCCACATCGGCCTACAAGCCGAAGGGGCCCCGCTAGAGTTCCGGAATCTGCGAATCAGGGAAATCGAATAGCAATTGAGTTCGCTGCCGGATTCATGTTGCTAGATTCAGCGTTGAACTCGGCCAGTCGCGTTGCCCGAAGCGAGTGCCGCGACTTCGTCATGTGTCACGTAATTGAAGTCGCCCTTGATCGAATGCTTGAGGCAACTGGCCGCGACGGCGAACTGGATGGCACGGCCGGGGGCCGCGTAGTCTTCGCTGTTCAAGGCGTGCAGCAACCCGGCCGCGAACGAATCGCCGGCACCCACGCGGTCGACAATGTCGCGGATTTCGTAAGGCTGGTATTCGCCGTCGGCGTTCAGCGGCGCTAGGTAGGAGGCGTTCGACTTGACATCGAACAGCATCGCGCCCCAGTTATTGTGGTCGGCCGAAATACTCTCCCGCAAAGTGATCGCCACGCGCGAGACATTTGGAAAACGTTCAACCATTTGTCGGGCCACTTGCTCGTACGCCGCCGCGTTGATTTGCCCTTGCGCCACATCCGTGCCCGAAGCATGAATGTCGAGAACATCGGCCGCGTCTTCTTCGTTGCCGATGATCAAGTCGACATAAGGCAAGACTTGCGCCATCGACTCGCGGGCCAGATCCCGCGGCGCGGTGCCGGGCCGCCAATTCCACAGCTTCTTGCGGAAGTTCAAGTCGCAAGAAACGGTGATGCCCGACTGTTTGGCGCGGCGAGCGATCTCGAGATTCGCTTGGCAGGCGGTCTCGCTGATGGCGGGCGTGATCCCAGTAATGTGCAGATGGTGAACGCCCGCCAAGATGGAATCCCAATCGTATTCGTCCGGCGCGGCGAGGCTCACGGCGCTGTACTCGCGATCGTACAGCACGGTCGAGCCCCGTTGATTCGCGCCGACTTCGACGAAGTACACGCCCAGCCGGCCTTCATTCCGCCAGAGAATATGATCGGTTTCGACGCCAACTGACCGCAGCGAACCGGCCAACGTTTCCGAGATCGCGTGACGTGGCAGAGCGGTGGAATAACGAACCTGCTCGCCAAACATCGCCAGCGACGCGCACACATTCGCTTCGCCGCCGCCCCAAGTCACTTCAACTCGTCCCGGCACGGCTTGACGCCAACGCAGCCGGTCCTGGGGAGCGATCCGCACCATGATTTCTCCGAAGCCTAAAAACATATTCGGTTGTCCCATCTAGAATCACATGTTGGTCAAATCGTCTTCGCCAACGCCGCCGACAAGTTGGTCCAAGGCGGCCGTCAATTCGGCGTCGTGGTCCCGCCTTCTGGCATAGATCCTACAAATTCGGTGGCTGACGGGAAGGCGGCGGTAAAGTTGGTGCGCGCTGAGTGGTCGAATTTGGTCGCGGGCCGAATCGTACAAGAAGTTCTGGCCGCTCGACGGACCCCGCGTATGCGGCCGGTGAATGTGCCGCGCGATATCGACGCGGATATCGTCATGAAACTGCTCGGGGACACTTGCCGCCAGCTTATTCTTTACCATGCCGGCGTCGCTGAAGATGCTGCTCTGTTCGGCGTCTTGTTCGGCGAAGACCACGTTCCGTTGGCATACCAATTTCCAATCGATTTGCCTGGAAAGGAATTCGCGCCAACGAGTTCCTAGTTCTCGCTGCCGGGAATTTTCGCTCTGATCCCAGCGGGCGACGTCGACCAGCAGCGAGGATTCCGTGAACCGTTGGTATTCGTCCAAGTGGTCGAGTGGATTGCCGGGAAACAGAAACGCTTTGCTATCCGCGAACAGATCCTGCAACGTCAAGTCGATCGCTCGCACGGTGCGGTGAAAATAAATAGAGCGAAACAGTTCGGCCCGCACCGACATGAAACGGACCAGGGCTTCGATTCCCCGATCGTGAATCGTCAGCCCGGACTCACTGAAGAACGTGTAGTGCAGCAGCCGATCCAGATCGAACGACCGTTGGCTGTAACCGGACATATAGGCATCGCGCAGCACGAAGTCCATATTGTCGATCGTGTAAATGCCACTGAGCAGACTGCGTAGAAATCCAAGCCAGCGCGGCTGTTCGCGATCCACGTCGGCAGAAGGACGTTGGATCAGCCACGCAATCTGCCGGGGATCGAGTTGTTCGTCCTTGGCAAGTTGCGTACTGGGATTTCGCCGCAGCCCGCGGATCATGTCGCCCAGTTCGTCGACAATGATCTTCGCGCCCAAGGTCTCGTGGGTCAGTCCGTAATCCTTCAGATAATGGGCATCAAAGAAATGGCCAAACGGCCCGTGTCCCACATCGTGAAGCAGCCCGGCCATTCGCAACAAGCATTCCACATAGCCCCGACTGGGAACGTCGCGGCAGACCGTCGCCAGGCCATCGTATAGCTTGCCGATTACCTTACTCGCCAAATGCATTGCCCCGATGACGTGTTGGAAGCGGGTGTGCTCAGCCGTGGGGAAGACCCACCAGGCCGTTTGCAACTGATGAATCTGCCTCAGCCGCTGGACCCAAGCGTGATCGATGATCTGTTGTTCGGAGACATCCTTGCCCTCCCCCCCGCCAGAAGCGAACGGAATGTAGCCGTGAATGGGGTCATGGCTGAGGCTCTCTCCTAGATAAGGTTGCATAACCGGGATTATTGCCGCTTCGCAAAAGTCCGTCCACCATTGGCAACTGGCCTCCTGCCGCGGACACCTCCCCCTTGCAATTCGCCTAGATTTACTAAATCAACAGAATCCGTTATGATCTGGCCGGAAAGGGGGAGGTGTGCGGGTGAATCTTGCGATAACCCCTCCTCACTCCATTTTGGGTGGCCATAACCAAAAGTGCCGATAATCCAATAACCCTAAATCCCCCTTCTGCCCGGCGCGTCTTTCCTACCTCGGAGATAACACTGTGCTACGTCTCTCCCATGCCTTACTCCTGATTGCAGCCACGTATTCTTTTGCCTTGGCTCCGTCGGTCCAGGCGGCGCGCCCCAGCGATGTTCTGCTTCCTAGCACAACCAAGGGCTATGTCTCGGTTCCCGACATTCGACAACTGGAAACCAAATGGTTGGAAACCCAAATGGGCCAGTTGCTGGAAGATCCGGCCATGAAACCATTCGTGGATGATCTGTGGAAGCAATTCAAAAAAGGCCGTGGCGACGACATCCAAGTTTCACTTAGCTTGGATGATCTAAAGAGCATCGCCGGTGGGGAAGTTAGCCTGGCAAAAATTCAGCCGGCAGGCGACAAGAAGAAGCATGCAACGGCGCTGCTAGTCGACGTTGCCGGCCAGAGCGAGAATGCAAAGGCCCTCATTGCACGGCTGATCAAGGAACTAACCGAGCAAGGAGCGACGAAGAAGACCGTCAAGGTGGGCGAGGCGAGAATGGAAAAGGTCGTTCTGCCCCCCAAAAAAGGAAAGCGGGTTGGCGAGACGGTCTATATCGGGATTCACAATGATTTGCTTATTTCCATCAACCATCTGGACACCTTGAAGGGCATCTTATCGCGCACCAAGGGCGAGCCGATGGATTCCTTGACCAGCGTCGAGGCCTATCGAGTTTCGATGCAGCGAAGCAAACAAGCCGCCGGCGAACGAAAGCCCGATCTGCGCTGGTTCCTCGAGCCGTTTGGGTTCATCGAAGTCGCTCGCGCGGAATCGGGCAGCGCGAAGAAGCGGGGACCTGATTTCCTGAAGGTCTTGTCGAACACCGGCTTCCGCGCCATCCAAGGCGGCGGCGGCCATGTGATGCTGTCGACGGGCGAACACGAAGTGCTGCATTATTCGTTCGCCTACGCACCCGGCGAGTTTGAGAAGGCGGCCAAGATGCTGGACTTCCCCAACAGCGACGACCTGGAGGCCCAGCCTTGGGTTTCCCGAAACGGAGCGTTGTACGCGACTTTTCGTTGGGACCTTAAAAACGCTTTCAATTCCGCGAAGTGGATCGTGGACGAGATCGCCGGAGATCCGATCTTTGAAGACGTCCTGCACGGTATCAAAAACGATTCAAATGGCCCCAAGATCGATGTGCGAAAGGAACTGGTAGCCTACCTCTCCGACCGCGCGACTCTCATGACGGACAACCGGTTGCCGATCACCACCGACAGCGAACGATTCGTGATAGCCATCGAGGTGACGAATCCGCGAATTGTGCAGAACACGGTCAATCGAGCGATGGAGCATGACCCCCAAGCCAAGAAACGCGAGTTCGGCGGCCATGTCATTTGGGAAATCATCAACGACGAGGACGACGAGGACGAGTTAGATGGACCGACCATTGACGGCGTTCCCGGTCTCGGCGGCGGATTTGACGACGAGGAAGAAGACGCCATGGACGCCGCTCTGCCGAATTCGGCGGTGACGGTCGCGAATAACCATCTGTTGATCGGTTCTCACGTCGACTACCTGAGGGACTTCTTGGTGACCCTCGACGAGCAAGATCAATTGCGAGAGGCCGAGGATTATCAAATTGTGAACTACGAATTGAAGAAGATCGGCGCGGGCACTGACAGCTTCCGCATCTTCAGCCGCTTGGACGAATCGTTGCGGGCCACGTATGAATTGGTTCGCCAAAACAAAATGCCGGAATCTAAATCCATCATCGGCAAGATCCTCAACGGCATGCTGGGCTCGGAAGAAGAGGGCGTCGTCAGAAAGCAGAAAATCGATGGTGCCAAGATGCCCGACTACCAAATCGTGCGGCGTTATCTGGGCCCGATGGGAATCTTCGTGCGGACCGCTGACGATGGCTGGCTCGCCACCGGCTGCGTGTTGACCAAAGTTCACCCAGAGAAAAAGTAGTCGCTCCGGCGACTCGCTGATGCATCGATTAGATCTCTCGGGGGCGATCCCATCGACTCATGCGATTATCGAATTGAGTCATTGGATCCCGGACGCTGTATTCTCGGCAACGACTTGCATCTCTTGTCGAGAAGTTGAAAGCATCGGAGATTTCTGATTTGCAGTGAGGGTCATGAGTGCGGTGGTGAGCACCAAAAGAACGTCGTTTCTGTCAAGGCTTCGGTTTAGAGTAAGCCTGCGACTCTTTTTGGTTGGTTTCACGCTCATTGTATGCCTTCTGGGGTGGATGGGCCGTCAGTGGCAACGACAACGCTTTGAAGAACGATTGATCAACGATATTTCGGGGTCCGGTGGTCAGATTGTGTTTAGGGAATTGCAACTGCCCGAGCTCAGCGCGTGGGATTGGCTAGTTGGCAAGAGTATGCTCTCGGAAGCTCTGAGGATTGACTTCGACGGCGGAGTAGTAACTACCACAACAATCGAACGATTGAGACAACTTCCGAACTGCTACGCAGTATCTTTTACGGAATTGCGTTTCGAGGACGGCGTCGTGGACCGTTTGGCCACTTTATCGGGACTGACCGAGTTGATTCTGGACGAAATGGAGTTGTCAGACGTGGAAGTTACCGGCCTGCCGAGCCTTCCAAACATTGAACAACTGTCACTGTATGGAGCGAATGTTTCTGATGATTGGATGGCCCAAATTGGTAAGATGCCGCGTTTGGACTATCTTGAACTGAGGGAGACGAGCGTTAGCTCGGACGGCCTACGGCATATCGCCGCAAATAACGCGATATGGGCGCTGGATCTGACTGGCTCATCCTCAATCAATGACACGGCTGTCGCGCATATTCGGTCATTGCCAAAACTCGAAAAATTGAATTTATCGGATACGAGCGTTACCGAAACTGGCCTAAAAGACCTATTGCCCCATCCCACTCTTAGGTACTTGTTTCTTGAGAATACGGACATTACGGATTCGGCAGCAGACCTATTAGTGAGCACCACGAGTTTAGAATGGCTTGATCTAAACGGAACAGCGATTACCGACGCCACGTTGTCGAAGATCGGTAGGCTGCATTCTCTGCAGACGATCGAGCTGACAAGAACAGCGACTTCTGACGTCGGACTAACGTATCTTAGTAGGATGCCAAAGTTGGATTTTATTGAAGTCTATGATACGGGCGTAACTGCTGAAGGTATCGACTCGCTCAAAAAATCTTTGCCAGAGTGCAGGATAAGCGAGAACGCCGACCGCAAATCTCCGTAAATTCAATCGGCGTTCGGCACGGAAATTCCATTGGCTGTGGCCCGACGGGTCCGTCACCGAAGCGCTGCTTGCCGGAGTGATCGGAACATCGTTGCGCGGGCGCGAAGTCCTCAAGGAGAGTACGACGACGCGAACAAGCTGTTTGAAACGAACAGGCTCCCAACTAACTGCACCTGTCTGGCCGATGCAGCTCAGCCGGTTTTCTACTCGGCGACGACTTCCAGTCCCGACAGCACGGGTTCTTGAATCGGCGCTTTCGAATTAGCGGTCAGTTGAATCTGAAGATCGTCCGCGACCTTGATCCCCTTGAACTCTCGCACGATCGCGCGGTGGGGTCCGCCCGCTTCATGTACGACGTCAAGGTCTTTCAGGACTTCCTTTCCCTGAATCGCGACCGTGAAGACGCGCTCTTTGGAAGCGATCGAGTCGGGCTCGGAAAAATGCAGCCGCACAGTGTAGGATTGCGGTTCTTTCTCGCGATTCAGTCTTAGAGTCAATTGCTCAATTCCGCGGACCCCCGACGCGGCGACCCAGTTTGGACCATCGCCCTGAATCGCGGACGAATGGCGTTGGAACAAGGGCGGATTCGCCGGTTGGACAAAAAGCGGAATCGCGGGCGACGGTCCGCCCGATGCGGGATACTCCAGCCAAAGAGTTCCCGTGTCGGCTTTGCGATCTCCAGGAGCGCCAAAATTGATTCCCATCCGCTCGATCTTTGGAGCATCCAGTTTCATCTGGTTGAATGTCCACATCTCGATGTCGGGCATGTGAATGAGCGCCAAAGAGGTTTGAATTTGGTAACCACAACTGCAAGTACGCGTGTAGTCGGGAGCGTTCAGCACGCCATTGGCGACTATGAGATTCGACGTGCAACTGGACCGAAATCCGCCCAGATTCCCCGTGCCGCTGTCCCCGGACAGGTCGAAGTAACCTGCGGCGGCCGAACGAAATGTCAACAAGCATTCGCTGGCCACGGCCGAATTGCAGCCATAGTTGCGCGTGAAACTCCACGGCGAATCCATGCCGGTCAGCGAGTTGGTCCTCATTTTCGTCTCGCCCGTCAGCAGGCTGACCGCGCCGCCTTGAGTGATGATCGTATCGTGATGCAGCATGCAGGGCCCGACATAGCGGACTGGTTTATCCCAGCGCACCGTTCCGTCTTCGCCGCCGTAGGTGATCAGCCGGTCATTGGGCTCGCCGTTTAACATGTCGCGGGCCGGACGTCCGGCCTGCATCAGAATGTCGAACTCGGCCGAATATCCCAACCAAGTGCCGAAGATATTTTCCGTGGTACTCCAAGCGTCCTTGCCAGTGCGGGCGTCGACCGCCGTCAATTTGGGCTCTCCTTTCCAGGGAATCCCCCGGCGTTTCATTTTCTCCAGCACCGATTCCGGCAGCATATCGATGCAAAACAGCTTTCCGCCGCCAAGGCAAATCGCGTTGTGACGAAATCCGAACGCGGCGTCGCGGATCCACAGCACCTCGCCACTGTGGCGATCCATGACCACGATGCGTTTGCTGGACGCGCCGTCTTGCGTAAATGATCCGATCGGTTTTTCTTCATAGGCCAAAGCATGGCACCCGGCAACCAACAAATCTTCCCAAACGGCAACGAAACTCCATTTCGGCTCGGCAACTCCTTCCATCTTCGGCGGATGAAAGGTACTGACTACGTTGCCGTCGTCCGGATTGAGCCGGAGCAACTTGTCGCCATAGCTGACATACACGCCGTCCTCGACCGAGACATAGTTGCTGCCCGTCGCGTTCGCGCCAGGCTGGTGGCCCGTGTTTTTGAACGCATCACCGATTCCTGGCAGCGATTTTTGCCACAGCAGCCGTCCGGTATACACATCATTGGCGCGAATCATATCGGGCCCTTCAATGATCAGCCGGCCGCCGACCACCTGTTGCGACGGCCCATGCCCGTGGCGAGGCAACAAATCCGTGTTCGCCGGACCGCCAAACCACAGCAACCCCAGCGGCGCTTTCACCAACTTATCCGAGGAAACCGACGTGTTACTGGCATCGCCGTACTGATGGGTCCAATCGCCCGCGCCCGGCACCTTGCCTTCGCGTGTCAACACGGTGAATTGTCCCGCGCGGGCCACTTTGGCACCGGCCAGTGAGGCCTTCTCAACGGCCTTGCTGAAAGCTTGATGCTTGGCGTCCGAAAATCGCAAGTAAGCCGCCCCGCCATAGGGGCGCAAAACGCCGAACGCTTGCCGAGCCAAAGTGGCCAGGTCGTCGCTCGTATAGTTTTCAGCGCTTGTGCAAACCAACAAACTCGCCAAATAGGGCGGCAATGGAATTTGCAACGGGTCGGCCTGGCGGATTGCCGCGCGCGTTCCATAAAGTTGCCGGCTGTCGAGATCTTGTCGAGCCGCCGAGACGCGATTGGCGGCACCGTCGATGGCGATGACATGCAATTCAGAGTGCTGAACTAGTTCGTCGACCAATCGATCCTGCTCCAAACCGAACACGACGCAGTAACCGGCCTTCACTTGCGAATGATTCAAGATTTGCTCGGCCAAATCCCGCGCATCGCCGTTGTTAGCCGCCACCCGCGGATTCGCTTCTTTGTGAACGACCGGCGCTCGCGACTCGGCACCGAAACAATAGACACGCCCTTCGCGGGACACGACGAGCAAGCGGCCGTCCGCCGCCAACATGGACGATGGCGTGCCCTCGATTTTCGCCAATCGCGAGCCGTCTTCGGGCTTACCGTCCTTCTTCAGATCAACAACGTGAATCTCGTTCTTGCGGCCCGCGTAAAGTCGACTTCCAGCTTTGAGGAACACTTCCAAGCCGTCCGTGTCGTCGGCTTTCCACAGGCGTTTCAGCTTTAGTTCGTGTTGAGTTCGCCCACGACGATCCTTTGTCTCTTCGAGCGTGGGCGCGCCGTGGTAGGCTTCAATCTGCCCGCCGCCGGCATAAAGAACCCCGTCCGACATCACCGGCGGCCTGATCGATTGCAGCTTGGCCACGCCTTTGCCCGTGGTGGTGTCGAACATATTGCGTCCGCAAAAGAAAACACTTCCCGCCGCCGCCACATCGTAACCGCCACAACGAGAATGCCGGGCGTGATGAAAGTAGAGCAACTTGCCGGTCCGACGATCCAGACAAGCGGGCACCGCGCGGCCATTGGCCACGAACAACTTGTCGCCGGCCACCGCCAAATAGCCTTGCGGCGACAGCCCGGCAAACGCCGGGCTGTTATGGGGCTGCTTGATGTACATGGAACCCGTGCGATCGTTGGTCCAAACCACCTCGCCCGTTTCGGCGTCCAAGGCGTGGACAAAAATCCCCATGAACGGCCAAATGCTGGCGGAAAAATAAATCTTGCCCTCGGCCAACACCGGCGCGCCGCGCGCGGGCCAGATAGAGATCAACCGCTCGTTGCCCAACACATTCCGATCCGCCGGACCGCCGCGAAACTTCCAACGAAGTTTGCCGCTGATCGCATTTAGGCAATACAAATGGCCGTCGTCGCTGGCGAAATAAACACTCTCGCGCCAGGCCACCGGAGCGAATCGGATCGGACCTTCCGAGTAGAATCGCCAGTTTTCTTCGCCGGTCCGCGTGTCGTAGGCGGTGATTCGGTCGTTGCGCGACGACGCGATGAAAACCGTCTGTCCCAACACAATGGGTTCATACGTGCCATCGGAAACAAGCGATGCTTGATCAGGCCACGTGGGCTTCAAGGCGGGCAATTCACGAACCCATTGCAGGTGCAATTCGGAGGCTAGAGAATCCTCGGTGGCCGCCGTCCGCTGGGCATCATGCCGCCACATCGGCCAATCGCTCGCCAGGCAATGGGTGAGTCCGACGCACCACGTCGCCGCCAGAATCAACGGGAAGACAACTCTAACAATTCGCATGTTTTTCACCTCACGGGTCAACGATGTTTCCCGCTTTCATGTTGATGACCTGTTGAGCATATTTCGCCGCGCCGTCATCATGGGTCACTAGCATTACGGCTCCGCCCGATTCCGCGAATTCAGTCAAATACTTCAGTACGGCATCGGCATTCTCTTTATCGAGATTGCCCGTCGGTTCATCCGCCAAAATGATTTTTGGCTGGTTGAGAAACGCGCGAGCCAGTGCGGTCCGCTGCCGTTCGCCACTGCTCAATTGGCCGGGCACATGATGCATCCGATCCTCCAACCCAAAGTGACGGATGTGCTCGCGGGCTCGCTCTTCGGCATCGGGCACGTCGTTGCCAATCGCCGGTGACATCACGTTTTCGAGGACGCTGAGATAGGGCACCAGATGAAACTGCTGAAAGACAAACCCGATCTCGCGACCACGAAACCGAGACCGCTGGCCGGGCGGCAACTGGTAGGGGTTCTCGCCGTTGATCAAAATCTGACCCTGGTCGGGTGACAACAATCCACCGGCAATCAGCAATAAAGTTGTCTTGCCACATCCGCTGGGTCCCCGAACCGCCACGAACTGGCCGCCATCCATGGAAAATGATACGTCGTCCAAGGCGGTTACTTTTCCGCTGACGCCTTGATAAATCTTACTTATTTGCTGAATCTCGAGCAGCATTTAGGTCCATCCTGAAAATCGGATATGCGGTGGGCGAACGTCGGTGGGAGGAGGGAGACGCCTGTTCTAGTTTATTCCGTCAAAGAGCGCCGTCGGTTGGTTTTTTTGGATCTTTTTTGTGGCTCAGGCCCGGCCCATGCGGTTTTTGAAACCGCCGCCGCACTGTCAATCGCCCTGCAAGACAATCGCCGGATCCTGTTGAGCCGCCATCAGCGCCGGAATCCAACTGGCGATCGCGGCAAGCAACGGGGCAATGATGGGGGAAAGCAACAGCGTTATTAACAGAGTGTCCGAGCTCAACAATTCTTGCGACAAACTGCTTTGCCAGGGAACGGTGGCAAACACAATCCCGACGGCCAACCCGATCCCACAACCAAACATTCCGCCCAGCAATCCAATCACGAGAGCTTTCCCTAAAAAGATCACCAAAATGTGTTTCGATCCGAGGCCGATGGCTCGCAGGATTCCAATCTCTTCGCGCCGCTGACGCACGTTGGCGACGGCCAGCAGTCCGATCCAGACCACGCAACCGACGATCACCAGCGGAACCAGCACTGAGGCAAGTGTCGCGTGCTGTTGCTCAAGCGCCTCCCGTCCTTCCTTCTCGGCGTCCAATGTTGCCTTACCGTGCTCTTCCTCGCGCGTGACGGCAGCTTCCGCCACCTGCTTCGCTTTCGCTCGGGCTTCAGCACGGGCCAGCGCTTTGGACTCACGTTCAATCACCTGAGTGCCCGGCAGAATACCAGCAATCTCCGCCCGAATTTGTGTAATGCGGTCGCCCGTGCAGCCGCACTCCAGAGCCAGGATGGCGTTGACGAGGTTCTGCATGCCGAGCAGTTCTTGAGCCTGTTTCAAATTGATCCAGACAGAAACATCGTCGGGAGTACCTCGTTCCGAGTGAAGTTTGGCCACCGTGAACTCCTTGCCCATCAAGGTGACCTTATCGTCCTGCGACAGCTCAAGATTCGTATGTACGTTGAAACCGACCACCATCGTGCCCGCCGGCACGGCATCCAGCAGCGGCTTCTTTAGTGCCCGATGTCGGAGTGGAACTTCTCCGCGGGTCCCGTACAGAATGATGTCGGTTTCCTTTTCCTCCCAGTGAATTCTCTTGGCTACAGTCGGCAACAGATGATTGACCGTCATGATCTTTGACTCGGCCAGGTCGTCGACATAGCTTTCCGGCATGGTTTCGGAGGGACCATCAAGATTGTATTCGGCAAGATCCTGTTTTTCTGGCAGAATCACAACGTTGAAGCCAAGCCCCTTCATTTGCTTTCGAATCGTATCTTCGAGATCCTTGCCCGCCTGTTCGGCTGCGGCGTGCTTTTCCTCGAGCGATTGTTCAAGTTCCGTTTCTTTGGCCGATAGGATTTGATCCGTGACAAGGGTGTCAATCTGCAAGAATGACTGAGCGCTAACCAAGCAAGCCACCGCCACTGACACCGAGCAGGTGGCCAACAGGAAATTCAGTTTGCGGTGGCGGATCTCGCGAACGATCAGGCTGAAGACATTCATGATTAAGGCTCGTCTGTTTTTCCCGAATTGTAGTGCGGCTCTCCGGGCTGCAAGGGCAGGCGGGACGCCCGCACCACAAGTTACGTCACATGTTCGTGGCAGGAATCTCGTTAGGGGCGGCGCTTGAATAACAAGAGGCACATTGCCACGGCCGCCAATCCCAACAGTCCGAAGGCCAACAAGGCGCTGGATACGATCGAGACCGGTGCAGGCTCTTTCGGGCTATTTGAACTCGCGGCGGTCTGACGTGAGGCCACGGGCGAATCTTTTGAACTCTCGTCGTTGGCCGCCGACTTGCCGGCTTCCGGGTCGACGCTGGGATCATCGCCCTCCTTCGCTGGTTCCTTATCCTGATCACTTGCCTTCACGGCGTCCGCGTCGTCGACTTTTTCTTCACTATTGTCCTCCGGGTCCTTTTCAAATCCAATCAAGCCGACCAGAGGAGGCACGTCGGTGTCGACGGGCAGCATTTTTTCTACAAGGTTTTCCCAGTCGGTCTGCATCAGCAAGTCGACGCCTGGATTTTCAGCTTTCACTTCACACTGGCAAGCTCCCACCAGAAACTCGCACGTCCGCGCGATTTCGTTTTCATTGATGCCGCGGCCCAGCAAAGCGTACAATGCCCGCCCACGTCCAAATACCGGAATCGCAATCGGCTCGCCCTGAAACTCTTCGTCGCGTAAGTCGTCCTCGACACTCAACAAGGATTCCACGAACAACTGTTCTTTCGGATCGTCTCGCGAAACGCGAATCGTCGAAAAGGCAAGCTTCAAGCTGTCAGGGTCGATCGAAAGCAAGCCGCTGGCAACGTCCTGCTGGTCGACCTCGGGCAGTTCTAGCTTCTTCTGCAAGACAGCCAATTGCTCCTTGAGCATCTTGTGAGCAGCTTCGTCTTTCTCCTTGTTGCCGCATTCGAGCAACACCCAGACTGCCGAATCTCCATCGAGAATACGATCGGAAATTGCGCGCCGCATCGGCGAATCGATCATGTTGCTAACCGACTCTCGGGATAGCGGACCCGACCAAACTCGCCCCGCGCTCTGCCGATTGTTTGGTGCCAGCAGCGCCATCCACGGCAGTTCGGGCTTCTTCGCCGACTCCCACAATTCAAGGGCCTGTTTTTGCGAGGGATCGTCCAAATCGGCCAACTCAAGCACCACATTAGCCTTTCTGGCGGGCGACTCATCGGCCAAAAGGTCCTTCAATTTTGCTTGGTCCTCATCCGACAATTCGCCCCGATAAAGCACGACAAGTTTATAAGAATCAGCGGGCCAATGCTCCAAGGCGTATCGAAAGACCGGAACCGAACAAGCCCACACCGTCCCGGAACTAATTGTCAGGGCCAGCAGCAACACGGCAAACAGAATGCGGCGCATCATATTGTGTCCATTTGAGAATAGGTTCCTGTGCACCAGCCGATTATATCGGCCAGCATCTGTTAACGCAAAAGCGGCGGACACGGATGCTGGTGCGGCCAGAATGCATGGGAAATCCAATCCCCCTCCATGCGCGCCCCACCAAGAGAACGGACGGGCCGTGGCCTTCCTACCTGTCGAAAGCGGTCCGGTGCGTCGCGACAGTCATTTTCGCTCTGAAGAACCGGAACGGCACATTCGATCGGCAATTCGGAATTGGCTCGAGGTCCGACGCTTAACGCTTGGCTCGTTCCAACTCGAGCACGATCATGTTGAGTTCCCTGGTTTCGGGGACCGTGACAACTTTGGAAGCCGTGAAGTTGGGGGCACGAATCCCGGTAAATCGCATCTCGTCGGGAGTCATCGCGGTGTAGGCAACCACGTTGATCTTATACTTGCCCGGCTTGAGAGCCTCGGTTTTGAATTCCTTGCTGCTCCCGGGAATCACCTTGACTTGCGCGCGGCCCGCGACCAGTCGCGAATCTAATGTCGTGGTGTATTCGCGTTCATCCCACGGCGCCGTTATCGGCTCCAACGATTCCACTCTCAGAATCACTCCGGCCAGTTCAACATCCTCGGGCCACTTCACCACACCCGAGATTCGATTCCCGTTCTTACGCACGAACCGCAGTTCTTTCGTTTCACCAGGCTTCAGTTCCAGGAAAGTTCGGTCGATCATCGCGCCGTTGCCAATATTCTCGTAGCGGTGCATCCGCGAACGACAGAATTGGTACCTTCCGGGTGGCAGTGACGTGATTTCCAACGACTCACCATTTTTGAGTTTCAGTTTTCTGGTCGATTGCACGTTCTTGAAGTCGGCCATTGTGTGAGTGAGCAACTGGTAGAAGATTTCAGTCTCTTCGTCCGCGCCGGGTATATCGACCGTGATATTCAACTTCGTGGGCGCGGGCAGCTTGATTTCAAGTTCCTCTTTTTGCTCGGGTTTGATCTTGGCGGTCCATACTTTGATCTTGGCGGTCCATACGTCGAAGCGCTCGGTCGAAACGGCCAGCAATTCCGCGCCGCCGGCATGCGTTTCGAAACGCCCCTCTTTGTCGGTCGCCACGCTTTTAGCCCGGGGGTCGATTCTGTCCATGTAACGATCGTGGGCTTGCCCCGCGAATAGGTTCAAGCCGCGTGGGCCAACCACAAACACGTTGGCACCGGCGACCGGCTTCCCTTCATGGTCGACGACACGCCCTCGAATCGGCTGGCCCCGTTTCAAACGCAGCACCAAATTCAATTCCGTGGTGCCCGCTTTCGGTGCCTTCAACATGATTGGCTGCGGCAAATAGCCGTCAACCACGACCCGGGCTGTCCATCCCTCCGACCATCTGATCGCGTAACGAAAGCGGCCGGTCTTGGAGGAGGTGCGTCGCTCACTATATCCCCAAGTAATCTTTTTGGGATCATTTGGATCGACCCGCCCCGCCTGAATCATCATCTGCGTAACGGGCTTCCCGGTTTCGTCGTCGACAACTTGGCCTTTAACTTGGACCGTGAGCTTCTCCTTGACCGCTGCCGGAACGTCAGACTGGGCAGCCAGCGGAAGCAGATAGCCAAACAAATAGGGCAAAAAGGCAGCCAAGAGTGTCCAACGCCGAATCTGGACATCCGCAGCAATAAACTTGGTAGAAAATCGAAGATCGCCCATAATTTAGCACTCCACTTTTTATTCAAGTTGAACTCTGCAACCAACTCCGTTTCCCACTTGGATGAAGGAATAACATTGGGAGTTCCCGAGGGCAAGTCGGAAACTGAGAATATGGTACTGGCTGTGGGCAAAAAGCCGGTAAGTGCCGATGGAAGCCGGTCGGGACGGCGGGTTGATAACCAACAGGCCTCGCGTTAGTCTGACGAAACACCTTATTCCGCACCTCGGTTGATGGAACAACCCCATTACATGAGGGCTCGACATGTTCTTCTCTTCGCGACCATTGGCTTCCGGCCTAAGTTTTTGCCTTGCATTGTGCGCTCTGCCGGCACTTGCCGCCGACAACGTGCTGTCGGTCATTCCAGAAAACTCACTCGGCTTCGTGGTGATCCAGCGAATTGGCGAAGCCGACCAAAAAGTGGCGGAAGTGGCCAAGTTGATGGAATTGCCCGTGCCCAGTGTTTTGGAATTGGCCAAGTTGCAAGCGAACGCGAAAGAGGGAGTCGATGCCATGGGCAGCCTGGCTCTTTTCGCTCTTGCGTCCGAAGATCCCGGCGGCGTACCGGTGCCGGTCACGCTGGTTCCGACAACGGACTACCAATCATTCCTCAAACAATTCGAGCCGGAAGATGCCGGCGATGGCATCCACAAGGTGCGGATCGCGGGGCTGCCACTCGTGGTCGGTACGAAGGGAGGCTATGCCGTTCTGACAACGGAGGAACATCAGGCTCGCCTAAAGGAAGTACTCGATTCCTCGAAGAGTGTTAACGAGAGTGTCGAACCGCTGCGGCCGTTCCTGAAGAAGAGTGACATCGGTGTCGTGATGACGACCGCCGGCGTCAAGTTGAGCATGGCCAAGGCATTGGAGGGACTCGCGATCATGAAGGCCGAGATCGAACGTGCGGGCCCGGACGCCCAAGCGGCGGTTGCCGGCCTCGCCATGTATGAAGCCATGGTCGCGGCCATGAAGGAGAATGTGACACACATCGGTCTTTCGATTCGCGTGGATGCGGACTCGAACGTGCATGCGGCGAGCCGCGTGCTGTTCGATTCAGGAATGGCGGAGATTAAAGCACAAGACCCGCCCAAGCCGCGGGGACTCGCCGGCCTACCTGCCGAGTCGTTTGTGTTCGCCTTGTCTGGCGTCCTGCCGCGGGGCGATTGGGATTCCATGTTGAAGTACTCGGTACAGATGGTCAAAACGTATCCTGGCGGAGAGGACCTGACGGATCAGCAAATCACGGAACTGACTCGCCTGTCGGCCCAATCGATGAAGGGCCTGCAAGGAATGTCGATGGTGATGGGCGTGGGTAAACCGGGCGCATCGCTGTACCGCGGCATGAGCCTGCTGATGCACGTCGATAATGCCGAGACCTACATGAAAAACTACGCCAAGATGCTGCGCGAAATGAGCGAATGGGGCAAAGAGGCAAAGCTCCCCTTGTATCAGTTTGACGAACCCAAGCAGATTAAGATCGGCGATACCACGGGGATGCAATTTGCAATGGATATGTCTGCCGCATTGGGAGCGGCGGGGGAAAATCCCGCAGCTCGGGAAATGTTGAAGAAGTTATTCGGCGGTGAGGACAAACTGAATTTCTTCCTCGCGCCGGTCGACGAACGTACGGTCGCGGTCGCGTATGTTTCCAAGGATGCTCTTATCGAGGTGATGAAGGCAGCGAAGAAGCCCAAGACAGGTTTGGCGGCTGATCCCTCCGTTGCCAAAACCGCGGCCATGCTGCCCGCCGATTCTCAGTGGGTTATTTTTATTAGCCCGAAAGGCGCGATCGAATTCGCCAACAACATGGCGGCCACCTTCGCGCCTGGCGGACCGGCCGCAATGATTCCCGCCTTTCCGCAAACTCCGCCGGTTGGAATTTCGGCCAATTCGTCAATGTCGAAGTTGGATGTCGACTTGGTAGTCCCTGCCTCGTTGCTCAAGGCGATCGGCGGTTACATTCAAACGGTGCGCGGCGATGGATAAGGCGGCGACGCCCAACGGATCTTCAAACCTTCTCGGTAGTAGCGAACAACGCATGATGACTTCCTTAAATCGATCGCTTGGGCTTGGCTGTTTTCTCTTGATGGCCAGCCTGATTGGCGGGGCCGGGACCGCAAGTGCCGACGGGAAAAATGAAAATCAAACGGTGCAAGCCGGCGCGGCGGCCAGCAATATCACTCCGCCTCTGGGCGAGGAGATCATCGGCGGATTTAGGCCGTTCCCCTCCACCAATGTCCATGACGAACTGTACGCACGATGCCTGGTGCTCGATAACGGGCAAGCCCAAGTCGCTTTCGTGATTTGCGACAACTTGGGAATTGGGCGGGAAGTTTTTGATCGAGCGCGGCTGTTCATCGCCAATGAAACCAAGATACCGCCCGAAAACGTTCTGATGGCGGCCACCCATACGCACTCGGCCACGCGAGCCACGGGCGACTGGTATCCGGGCTTTGTCGCGCGGCGAATCGCCGACGCGGTTCGCCGGGCAATTGCCAATATGGAACCGGCCAAGATTGGCTGGGGCGGGATCGATGAACCGTCCGAGGTATTCAATCGCCGCTGGTACGTCACCGATGAGAAACTGCTGCAAAATCCATTTGGCGGCGTCGACAAGGTGCGCATGAATCCACCGCGGGGCAATGCCGCGCTGGTCAAGCCCGCCGGGCCGATCGACCCGGAGATCTCGTTCATCAGCGTGCAATCCACGGACGGGCGGCCGATCGCGCTGCTGGCTAATTACTCGCTGCACTATGTGGGCGGCGTGAAGCGGGGTGAAGTGTCGGCCGACTATTTTGGAATTTTTTCCAAACAGATCGGAGGGCTGATCGGTGCCAAGCCGCACGCGCCGCCGTTTGTTGGCATGTTGTCCAATGGCACCAGCGGCGATATCAACAATATCAACTTCCGACAAAGAGGCGGGCGGCGGTGGAAGCCCTATGAGAAAATGACGCAGGTGGCGGATTTGGTGGCGCGTCGAGTTCAAGAGGCGCACAGTCGCATCAAATTCCATGACTGGGTTCCGCTGGGCGCGGCCAGTCAAGACTTGGCATTGAAAATCCGCAAGCCCGATGAACCGATGCAAAAACACTTCGCGAAAGTCATGAAGCGGCCGGAAGACCAGCCGCCACTGCATCATCGATACGAGCGGAATTATGCCCAGCGCGTTCAGCGATTGAAAGACGGCCCGGATGAGTTCAACATCATGTTGCAAGCGATCAGGATCGGCGACCTTGGCATTGCCGCCATCCCGTTTGAAGTGTTTGTCGAAATCGGATTGGATATCAAGGAGAAGGGGCCGTTCGACGACACGTTCACCATCGAACTGGCCAACGGTTACTACGGCTACTTGCCCACGCAGCGGCAGCACGAACTGGGCGGATACGAAACGTGGATGGGAACCAACCGCGTGCAGCTTGACGCATCCGACCGAATCACCGAAACGATGCTCAAACTGATGAACGACTTGAAGGCGGCGCCACAACGGTGAAAACGTCGTGGCTGCGGCACTTTGCGCGTGTCGTTTAATTATCTCGTAACACCCGGGGCCATTTTTCGCCTTATTTTCTTAGGTGCCGCCTCAGACACGAGGCTTGCCAATTGGTGTACCGTCGCGGTGATTCGCTGCCACGTCCAACATGTGCTTGAGAGCGATTTGCCACAAATCCGCTTCTGCGCGAAAATAACGCAACCCCCTTCCAGGCCATATCTTACGGCCACCCGCCCAGCTTATACCCCCTGCTCGCTGTAACATCCGCCCGGGATTCTCGCTCGGAAGAGTAGATCGAAACCGGCGGAGCGAGAATTTGCCAGACTCGCCAAGCCTTTTCTCAAAACTAACTGGCCTTCAAGGAGATATTCCATGTTACGCAACGCAACCTACCTGACGGTTTTGACAGTCGCCTGTGCCGCGATTGTACTGACGCATAATCCGACAGCTCGCGAAACGATTTCTTTAGACCAGGGACACCACCAACTGACGCTGATCGCCAACCGTGGCGGCTTTAGCCGCGGCAAATCGGGTGGCAATCGTGGAAGCTCCTCAAGCAATCGTGGCAGCTCAAGCAGCAACCGATTCCAATCCAATCGTGGCAGTTCGTCCTCTACTCGGCAATTGAAGAGCAACTCGAATTCGAGCAGTCGATTTGGCAAGACGTCGAGTTCCTCGAATTCGCGGCTGTCGAAGCAAAGCTCGCTAATCCGACGACCTAGCTCGTTGACGAAGAAGCCCAGCTCTTCGATCAAGCAACCTAGTTCTTTAACCAAGCGGCCGAGTTCTCTGATCAAGCGACCGAGCTCGCTGACAAATTCGTCGAAGGACAAGGGTTCCAATTCCAAGTTTAATTTTCAACGGTTGAACAAGAACTCCAAGCTTGGCGGCCTGAACGCCAACAAGGATTCGAAGAGCAATGGCTTGAAAAACTTGGGCAAGATCGCCAAGCCTGACAACAACAATCTGCTCTCCAAGTTCAAGAATAAGTTCGGCGACAAGCTGAATCAGAACAAGCTGGGCGACAAGTCGAACCAGAATAAATTTGGTGGCAAGTTCAATAACAACAAGTTTGGCGACAAGCTAAACAAGTCGTTGTTGGGCAACAAATTTGGAAACTTCAACCAATTCAAAAAACTGGACAACGCTAAGAAATTCAAGTGCTTCAACGTTTTCAAGAGCCAAAAATGCTTTAAGAACTTCAATCCGCACCACCACCATCACCACAACCACTGCCCGCCTCAATGGTATCACTGCAACGGTGGTTACGCTCCCTGCCCGTCGGTGACCGTCTGGCTGCCGGGATGTGCACCCGTGGTCGAAGAAATCATCGAGCTGCCCAAAATGCTGGAAGGCGACATCCTCACGCTCGGCGGCAAGGCCCTGGGCCCGGATGTTGGCGAAGTGCAGCTCCGAATCGGTGCCATCAAGTTGGGCTGCCAGTTGCTGGCTTGGGACGACGAGCAGTTCACCATGATCGTGCCGTTCATGGAACTGAAGAGCCCAGTCGCCGCCGAATTGCGAGTCCTCTACGCCAACGGCAGCCTGGCCTATGCCATGGACGTCGAAGTCTTTCCCGGCAAGCCAGTCGTGCTGCCCGAAGCCGAGGTTACCGACGCCGAATTGACTACGTTTGCCGAAGGCGATTCGGCTTCCCTCGGTGGCGTGGCGATGGGCGACGAGCCCGGCCGAGTGATGCTGAAAGTAGAAGGCGTTTCGATTGAATGCCAACTGCAAGAGTGGAAGAGCGACTACTGCTTGGCCGTGATCCCCGAAATGGGATTGGAAGTAAGCACGGTCGTTCAAATGGTCGTGCTGAACGCCGCTGGCGAGCAGTTGATTTCGATGGACATCACCGTTGTGCCCGGCCAACCGCAAGCCGAAGCTCAGATCGACGATGACGCTGGAGTTGCCCCCGTGGAAGATTCCTCGGCACTGGACGCCGTCAAGCTGTTCCTGGACGCATAGTCAAGGCATGACCCGTTTCAAGCCCGGTGTCGACAGTGCATGTCGGTGCCGGGCTTTTTTCGTTTTCGATGACACGTTTTCGATGACCTATGGGAAGACCGTTGCCAAACGGCCAACCCAAGTCGCTAGGCGGACAGGAAAAACCAATCGCCGCTATCGTCCGGACTCTTGGACCGATTACCAAGGGACTTTGGAATTGGCGACTCATCGTGTTCCATCTTGGATTGGGCCTCGGACTCGGACTGCTCTGGGGGCGTTTCCTCGGTCGTCTCAACACGTCGATGAAACAGGGCGGCCACTGCCGAAAAAAGGCTGGAAATGCTCATTTCTTGTTACTCCCTCAAAGGAAACTGGCATGGCTGGCGCGGTCGCAATGGCGCCGAACGAATCAGCTACTAAGCTGCTCGGTTGGTACTTGTTGGGTCTTGGCATCGGCTTGCTTGGATTTCGGTGTGACGGGTTCGCGGTTCGCGCTGTTCAAGGGCGTAAACCTCGAAAGCTCCTTGCCCACCAGCGTGGAACGGTCCGGCGCGGAGTTGGAGTTGCCGAAGGATTCCCACAGCCGAACCACGCCCTCGGCCAAATAGATCGCGGTCATGACCATCGCCGGCAGCGAGGCCACCGCCAGCGTGGATACAATTTGGAATTGCGTGAGCGTCATTTTCGAATTCCCCTAAGTACGGTGGAAATACCCGTCAACAGCTACAGGGAATACGCCCGCCGGAGCCGAAACTCGATAACTCAATTCCCAGTTTTCGAGTTTGGCTATATTGCGATACCGAATCGTGAGCCAAAGGGGATAGACATACCCCTCTATTGGATAAACGACATACTCTTTCCGGGGGTGGGGATCGCCTTGAATCGTAGTGGAATGTCGTAATCGACAATCTCGCCTGCTGCCGAGTGGACGTTTTTTGCGTAAAATGTCCGTCGTGATGAGATCAAAAACTACGGTGTGATCGACCTTCATGTTGATCCAATTCCTGCTGTTCTTCCCGTAGATGCGGTTTGACATCCCACCCGGAACCCGCGTGGATCTTTGCACTCATAAGGGAACGAGAATTTCGTCGGCCTGACATGTGGGTCGACGATGATACGTTGAAGCAAAGATGGCAGTCACCAAAGAGCAATTCGTACAGGGCCTAGTCGACAGCCGGCTGATGAAGCCGGAGGAGATCCTGGAGTTCCGCGACCGGCTGCCTGGGGACATGGAAGAATTGACCGTGGCGGACTTGCAACGGGAGGTCACCGAACAGGGTTGGCTGACTCCCTTTCAGGCCACGCGCATTGCCGAAGGCCGCAGTCGGGGCTTGGTGCTGGGCAAGAACGAACTGCGAGAGAAAATTGGCGAAGGCGGCATGGGCGAGGTGTTTCGAGCGGAACACCGCGTGATGAAGCGTCCGGTGGTCGTCAAGGTTTTGCCCGAGGGAGCGACGCTGCTGGAGTACAACCTAAAGCGATTTCAGCGCGAGGTTGAAGCCGCCGCGCAGCTTTCGCATCCCAACATCGTCACCGCCTTTGATGCCGATGAGGAAGATGGCGTCTATTTCCTTGTAATGGAATACGTTGACGGCCTGGATCTGGGAACGCTTCTTAACCGTGACGGCCCGCTGCTAGTTTACAAGGCCGTGGACTGTATTCTTCAGGCAGCTCGGGGACTGCAGTATGCGCACGACCGGGGCATCATTCACCGCGATATCAAACCCGAAAACTTGCTGCTCGACTCGTCCGGTGTGGTCAAAATTCTTGACATGGGGCTGGCCCGATTCGAAGCCGACTTTGAAACCGACACGCCGCGCGACGACGGCCTGACTCGCGAAAATCAAATCATCGGAACGGTCGACTACATGTCGCCGGAACAGGCCGACGATTCCGCTCATGTCGATTTTCGCTCGGACATCTACAGTCTTGGTTGCACCTTGTACCGCCTGTTGACGGGAAATTCGCCCTACGATGGCCGATCCGTTGTGAGGAAGTTGTTGGCGCATCGTGTCGATCCCATTCCTTCGCTGTCCAATTCCTCCGGCGAGGTCCCAACGAAGCTGCAAGCGGTTTTCGAAAGAATGGTGGCGAAAAAGGCGGAAGACCGCCAGGAATCGATGGCCGAGGTAATTCAAGACTTGCAAGAATGCCTGGAGGAAACCGATTTCGAATTGTCCGACTCCAGCCCTCGCCGCGAAAGCCATGTCGACGGTTCCGCGCCCACGAGAATGTTTGACAAAGCGGATTTAGGCGAAGGTGAATTTGATCAAAGTCCCAAAGAAAGAAGCAACTTGACGGTCAACGTCACGTCCGAGCAACTTACGCTCGATTCGCAAAAAGGCGGGGCGCTCACCACGGATGTACCGGTCGCGCCCACTGGCGAAGAACCAGCGTCCCGGCCGACGCACACGGCGGTGGGCATCGATTTGGGAACGACCTATTCAGCGATTGCTTATCTGGATGACCTCGGCCGGCCTCAGACGTTAGCAAACGCCGAAGGAGACAAGACCACACCCAGCGTGCTGTTGTTTGACGATGAAGATGTCGTCGTCGGCAAGGAAGCCGTCAAGGCCATGGCGACGGACATGGCAATGATTGCCGAATGCGCCAAACGCGACCTCGGCCAACGCCTGTTCCATAAAGTCTTCGGCAAGCACCAATTCCCGCCGGAAGTCTTGGAAGCCTGGATCCTCAATAAGTTGCGAGAAGACGCCCAGCGGCAGGTGGGCGATTTTACCAAAGTTGTGATTACCGTCCCGGCCTACTTTGACGAGACCCGCCGCAAAGCCACGCAAGACGCCGGCTACATCGCGGGTTTTGACGTGCTGGACATTATCAACGAACCGACGGCCGCCGCGATCGCCTACGGTTTTCAAAAGGGATTCCTGAACCCCGACGGCGGCGAGAAGAAACGTATTCTTGTCTACGATTTGGGAGGTGGCACCTTTGATGTCACCGTCATGGAAACGGACGGCCGAGACTTCGTGGCGCTGGCGACCGATGGAGATGTTCGGCTGGGCGGCCGCGACTGGGACGACCGGCTAGTTGATTTCGTGGCGGAAAAGTTCATGGCCGAGCATCGGCATGACCCGCGCGAGGAGCCTAATTCCTTGGGACGACTGTGGCGCTCGTGCGAAGATGCCAAGCGGACCCTGTCCGTTAGGAACAAAACAACCATCAATTGCGACTATCGCGGCCTAGCGACACTGGTGGAGCTGACACGCAATGAATTCGAGGACATGACCACCGACTTATTGGGGCGGACCGAATTCACGGCGCGGCAGACACTGAGGGTGTCGGGATTGAATTGGAGCGAGATTGATAAGGTACTGTTGGTCGGCGGCTCGACTCGCATGCCGGCGGTTACCAGAATGCTGGCCGAGATTTCGGGACAAGACCCGGACCGAAGTGTTTCGCCAGATGAAGCAGTGGCCCATGGCGCCGCGCTGCATGCCGGACTGTTGTTAGAGCGGAGAGAGGGTAAGGCACCCAGGTTTACGATTACCAATGTTAACTCGCACAACTTGGGCATCGTCGGCACGGACCGCAAGACCGGGCGTCGCCAAACAGCGGTCTTGATACCCCGCAACACGGCCCTGCCCGCCACCGCCGTTCAAACGTTTTACACCCACAAGGAAGGGCAACATTCCGTCTTTGTGCAGATCGTGGAAGGTGAAAGCGAATCACCCGATGAATGCGCGCAGGTAGGCCAGTGTGCCGTGCGAGACCTACCGCCTGATCTGCCCAAGGAAACGCCCATCAAAGTTCATTTCCATTACAAAGAGGATGGCCGGTTGACGGTTCGGGTCAAGGTGCGCGGCACCGGCAAATACGTTCTGCACAAAATCAAACGCGAGAACAGCCTGCTGCCCGAACAACTCGACGAATGGCGCGAAAACGTGTCCAAATTGCCGCCTATTCCGCGTGTCTCCTCGTCAAAAAACGACTCAGCGGGAGACTTACCATCCGTCTAGCCGTTTCGGCGAGAAACGCTCAGATTGCCGCTTTCTCGCGCGCGTCCTATACTTTCGTTGGGCTTCGATTCGGTCGTATGAATCGGGGCGGTGATTCAAGCCTTTAATGATTGGCGAGGTTTCAGGTGGTGATTCAATCCCAACCCTTCGCGACGAAACGACGCACGGTGTCCATTCTGGCGTCAGCCGTCATGCTGCTGACGATGCATCAGGCATTCGCGCAAGATCAGCCAAAATCCGAAGGCAGCCAACAACCGAGCGCGAAGAAGGATAAAGATAAGGAAAAGAGCAAGTTCGTCCGTATTCGACGTGACGACGATGGCGAACCGGTCGCGTTGGAAACCGCCGTTGTTCAATTTACAAAGGTTGACGGCGACGGAAAGACGTTGCAAGTCGACCTGCTGGGCGCTGTGCATATTGGTGACAAATCCTACTACAAAGAACTGAATCGCCGGTTCGACGACTACGAGGCCTTGTTGTACGAACTGGTGGCACCCAAGGGAACGAAAATCCGCAAAGGGGATGCTCGCCGCAGTGGCAGTACCGTC
>JAJDEH010000297.1 GCA_029259935.1 Planctomycetota bacterium | reverse complement strand
AGTGGCCGCCAGCCGGTCCGGGTCCAGTGCAACATTCATAGCTGGATGGAGTCGTGGATTTATACCGTCGCATCGCCGCTCTATGCGGTCACCGATGAGGACGGCAACTTTCGCGTCGAAGGCGTGCCGCCTGGTAAGTACCGAGTGCGGGCATGGCATCCAAGCCTGCGTCGTGAACAAGAGTCGATCGAGTTTTCCGAGGATCAAGGCGTGCGGCACGAATTCGTTTTTCAATCCCCAGGCTAACGGGCGGCAGCCATGAAAAAAGCTGAATGCGTCGCACTGTTCTTGGCATCGCTGTGCATTGGCGGACTCCTTGTCGGTCAAGCCGGCGCGCAACAGAAAGGCGATTCGTCGACATTCAAGTTAGCGCCGCTGCCGCCGGTGGACGCCGAAATAGACCCGAAGAAGGCGGCACTTGGCAACCAACTCTTTTTTGACGGGCGACTCTCCGGCGATGCGACCACGAGCTGCGCGAGTTGCCACATGCCGTCCAAAGCTTGGTGCGACGGATTGCCGTTGTCCAAGGGCTATCCCGGCACCCTCTATTTTCGGAACACGCCTACGATCGCCAACGTCGCGTTGGCGAAGTACGTCTACTGGGACGGCCGTTTGCCGGCGGCCGATCTACCCACGGTCGTGCGGGATCACATTTCGGAGGCCCATTTCATGCAGGCCGACGGTCGTCTGGTGATCGAGCGATTGCGGCAAGTGCCCGATTACGAAAACGGCTTCAGGGAGGCATTTGGAGGCGAACCAACCTACGGTCGCATTCTGTCCGCGGTGACCGAATTTCTAAAGACCATAAGATCGACCGATGTGCCATTGGATCGATATTTGTCCGGAGACGAGCAAGCAATTTCCGATCAGGCCAAACGGGGCTTGGAGTTGTTTCGCGGGCGCGCCAACTGTATCCAGTGCCATCACGGACCGATGCTGTCGGACGGCCAGTTTCATAATCTGGGACTGCCGACGAACCCCGATATCTTCGCCGTACCCCTGCGGCATGTTTCCTTTCGCCGTTTTATGCGAATGCTCGGTGTGAGCCAGTACGCCCAACTACGCCAGGACGTCGGCCTTTTCGCCGTAACCAAGAAGCCGGCCGATCGCCAACGATTTCGCACCCCGTCGCTGCGCGAAGTTGGCCGAACGGCTCCTTACATGCACGATGGGTCGATCGCCACGCTGGAAGATGTCGTGACCTTCTACAACCGTGGCGGGGATGACGATCCTCGCAAGGATGCGAAGTTACAACCGCTAGAACTAAGCGCGGCCGAACAGGCCGATTTGGTCGAATTCTTAAGGACAATGTCGGGAACGTTGCCTGACATGAAGAAGACCAAGCCGCCACCTTATCAACTTCGCAAGTTGGGAGATGATTAGCCGGATGCGCACTCTAGCAGGACACACAATCAATTGCCTCGTGGCGACAGTGCTTATCGCCGTTGTCGTTGGTTGTTCGAATGACGACCTGACGGGGGCCCCAAACGGACAACGGCAAAACAGCGGATCAGGCGAAACCGGTTCATCGCGCCCCGATTCGGATCCGATAGCCACGGCTGATCATGGATTCCCGTCGCTGCAAGCCTTGCCTAGTGTTCCGGTCCCTCGCGACAATCCAATCACTCCCGAAAAAGTGGCGCTTGGCAAATTGCTGTTTTTTGACGATCGGCTTTCGGGTGATGTCGGTACCAGTTGCGCGTCGTGCCACGACCCGCGCGTCGGTTGGGGAGATGGCAACGCGGTCTCGCGCGGCTACGCGGGAACTCAGCATTGGCGAAATTCGCAGACGGTCGTCAATTCAGCCTACCTCTCGAAGTTGTTCTGGGCCGGGGAAGCACCCAGCTTGGAAGCGCAGGCCAGCAGCGCCATCAAGGGAAATCTGGCGGGCAACGGCGATCCGGCCATGATCGAGGAACGGCTGGCGCAGATTCCCGAGTACGTGCGGCGATTTAAAGAAGCGTTCGGCGCGTTACGCCCCACCTATCAGTTGGCCTTGAAAGCGATCGCTTCCTTTGAGCGAGAAGCTACTATTTCCGACGACAGCCCATTCGATATCTACCTGCGCGGCGACCGCTCGGCACTCAGCGACGGAGCATTACGGGGACTGGCGCTCTTTCAAGGAAAAGCGAATTGCATCCGTTGCCACAACGGCCCATTGCTGTCCGACGAAAAGTTCCACAATCTGGCGGTTCCCAAAAATCCGCTCTTCGAACGTGACCCTCAACGCCAAATCGCGCTCCGCTATCAACACTTCATCCGCGGAGTTCCCGAAGATGTCTATCGCAGCGCGGACCGTGACTTGGGATTGTACTACACGACCAAACGCGATGCGGACCAGGGCCGTTTCCGCACGCCGCCGCTGCGCTACGCCATCTACACGGCACCCTACATGCACAACGGAGCCTTCGTGACACTAGAGGAAGTGATCGACTTCTACAATCAAGGGGGTGGCGACGGTCCGGGGCGAAGCGAATTGCTTGCACCATTGGACCTGACGGAAGACGAGAAATTTGATTTGCTCGAATTTCTCGAATCGCTGAGCGGCCCAGAGATCCGTATCGCTCCGCCCGCGCTACCACCTTATGAGGTGCTAAACGATGCCTGATTCACACGATTGCGACGATGCGTGCTCGGCCGCCGAGTTACCCTGTTTCAGCCGTCGCCAATTTGTTGCCGCCGGCAGCGCAAGCGCGGCGGTGTTGCTTTTGGGACAAGTCTTTCCAGGACGGGTTCGAGCGGACGATGTGGCTCAGCCCGTGGAAGTGACGGCGCTGCCACGAGTCGCGATTGGTAGCTTGTCGAAACTGAACACAGGCGAACCCGTCGATTTTTCCTATCCCGAGGATGCGTTGAACTCAAACGCCATGTTGGTCAAGTTGGGCCAGCGGGCCGGCGGGGGCATTGGCCCAGACGAAGACATCGTCGCCTTTAACAAAATCTGCACCCATATGGGAGGCGACGTGGCCTACAACCATGATCACCGAGTCGCCGGACCCTGCCCGGAACATTTGACGACCTTCGATCTCACCCGCCACGGAATGGTCGTGGCGGGCCACGCCACGGCTCCACTTCCGCAGATTGTTTTGGAACTCGAAGACGACCAAATCTTTGCCAGCGGAGTATTGAATCTCATCTTTGGTCACTACGAAAACAACCGCAATGCAACAGCCTAAAAACGACGCCCAGCCAGTGGCCGCTTCCGTCCCCCTTCCGCCGCCCGACGCCAAGGTGGTTACCACGGCCTGCGACTACTGCATTGTCGGCTGCGGATACAAGGCCTACGTCTGGCCGGAGGGACAGCAAGGAGGAGCCCCGGCAAACGAAAACGCCTACGGTGTGGACTTTCCGGTGGAGCAGTTGAGCGGGCAGTGGGTCACGCCGAACCAGCACAACTACTGCGTCGTCGACGGCAAGAAGCACCATGTCGTGGTGGTACCCGATGCCGAATCGCAAGTCGTAAATCGAGGGGGCAATCACTCGATCCGTGGCGGATGCATTGCGGGAAAAGTTTACAATCCGGATGGTCCCACCAAGGACCGTCTGCACGATCCGTTGCTGCGCGTCGGCGGCAAGCTAGAACCCATCTCCTGGGATTTGGCCTTCGAACTGATGGCCGACGTCAGCCGCCATGTGCTGCAAAAATACGGTGAAGCTTCGTGGGGCATGAAGACTTTTTCCTATCAGTATTTTGAAAACACTTATGCCATTTCCAAATTAGCTTTCGAGTCGATTCAAACTCCCGCCTATGCTCCGCACGACAAACCGGGACCGGGCAGCGATACGGCCGGCATCGACGACGCGGGCATCGTCACCTTCAGCGCTTCCTACGAAGACTGGGCTTTGGCCGACGTGATTTTTGTTTCCGGCGCGGATCCTTATGAGACAAAGACCGTTATCTTCACCGACTGGATGATGGGCGACGACAAAAAGATCATCATGGTGTTGCCTCGCAAGACAACCGGAGCCGCCTATGCCGAAAAGAATGGCGGGTTGTTTCTGCAAATCATTCCAGGCACCGATACGATTCTTCATCTGGCGCTGGCACGGCTGATTCTGGAAAACGGTTGGGAAGACAGCCAGTTCATCGAGCAGTTCGTCGCCAATCGTTGGGAGATCGATTCCGGCTTTGGCCGCGGCACGCGCAACACGCCTTGGCAATGGCGGACGACTTGGGGCAAGTTCGGCGCATCGTTTTCGGAATATCGCCAGTGGATCATGGAGTCCCCGGAAAGCGATTTGGACTCCGCCGCCAAGATCACCGGCATCCCCGCCGAAAAAATTCGCCGAGCGGCCGAGATGATCGCCAAGCCGGTTGACGGAAAACGCCCCAAGACGTCGTTCGCTTTGGAAAAAGGAAACTACTGGAGCAACAACTACCTCAACACCGCTTCCTACGGCAGTCTCGCACTGGTTTGTGGAGCAGGAAATCGTCCCGGCCAAGTCATCTCGCGATTGGGCGGTCACCAGCGAGGTTGGTATGGGGCCGCTTCTTATCCGCGCGTCTTTTCTCCTGAAAAGGCAGCCGGCCGCCGCAAGAAGGAAATCGACCTCGATCGCTGGGTCGAGTCCGGCAATCTGCGGTTCGCTTGGGTGATCGGCACGACCTGGTGCCAGGCCATGGCCGCCAGCCAAGAACTGATGCAGAGCTTCCAACGGATGACACGAGACCACGAGCATCAGATTACCGCGGCCGATTTCGCCAACGCCAGTGATGCACTCAAGCGCCGCGTTGATTCGGGCGGCATGGCGGTCGTTCATCAGGATATCTACCTGCGCGATCCGATCGGCTCGCAATACGCCGATTTAGTACTTCCCGCCGCGACCTGGGGCGAGGAGGACTTCAGCCGCTGTAACGGCGAACGACGTCTTCGGCTCTACAGCAAGTTTTGCGACCCGCCGGGACAAGCCAAACCCGATTGGTGGATCATCTCTCGATTCGCCCAACAGATGGGGTTTGCCGATTACGACTGGAAGGATTCGAACGACGTCTTCGAACAAGCAGCGCGATTCGGAAAGAAGGGCATCCTCAACTATCATCCGCTCGTCGATTACGCCCAACGGGCTGGTCTGCGAGGACATGAACTGTTGCGGAAGCTTGGCACTCATGGCATTCAAACACCCGTCCGCTTTCGTAGCGAATTGACGGAGTCCGAGGCGTACAAGGAATACGCCGGACACTATCAGCACCCTGGCGTCGAAGGTGCCATTGTCGGCACCAAGCGGCTGCATGATCCGGAAATGGACTTTGGCGTTCCCGAAGGACCCACGGTTCACATGAAGTGGCTAAGTGCCTTCAATTCGCAGACGGGCAAAGGAGTGTTGCACAAAACGCCGTGGGAATTGTTCGCCGACTTTTACAAACGCATAACGCCCGGCGAGGGAGAATTCTGGATCACCAGCGGCCGCGTCAACGAAATCTGGCAGACGAATTTCGACGACAGCCGTAAGCCCTTCATTCGCAATCGCTGGCCCGAGCAGTGGCTCGAAATTCATCCCGACGACGCCGCAAGTCTCAAGATCGAAAGCGGAGATTTGGTCGCGGTCGAAAACGACGACGTGCTGATTCAAACAGGCGGGTTTGTCGCGGTCGACGCCGACGCGCATTCCTTTACACGACTTGAACAAGACGGGCTCATTCGCGTGGGTCGCGGTTCCTTTGAAGCGGTTGTCGTCGTCACGGATGCGATGCGTCCCGGCGTTTTATGGACCAACGCCCTCTGGCCCGGTTCGCCCGCCAACAGTGTGGTGCATCGAGTACCCGACCCAATTACCAATCGCTACCGCTTTAAACTTGGCAAAGGCCGTGTTCGCAAGTTGGGCGAGTCGCCCTACAAGCACGACCTGAAGAGCATGTCGTTTGCTTCGCGGGCGATTATCTGAAGTTCGCCGATCACAGTAGTTCGCCACGCACGACGGTTACTGCCTGTCCGGCCAGAAGTACGCGATCGCCGGTTAGCTTCACGCGAACCACGCCACCGCGCGGAGATGCTTGAAATCCCGTCAACTCGTTCTTGCCCAGTCGCTTGGCCCAATACGGAGCGAGGCAGCAGTGGGCCGAACCCGTGACCGGATCTTCATTGATCCCAGCCCGTGGGGCAAAGAATCGCGAAATGAAATCGAATTTTGGGTCCTCGGACGTACTCGTAACGATCACGCCCCGCGTGTCGACTTGGCCCAGTCGCTGAAAGTCCGGCTTCAGCGAACGCACGATTTCTTCCGACGCCACGACCAGGAATTTGTCGAACTTGGAGGCTCCCACAAAGGAGGCCTCCACACCCAGGGCCTCCATCAATCCGTCGGGCGCGTCCGATTCATCAGGAGGCGTCGCGGGAAAGTTGAGTTCGATGAACGCATCTTTGCGCGACGCGGTAAGAACGCCACTTCTGGTCTGAAACTGAATCGACGGGCCGGTGTTCTCCATTTCCGTCCACAGTACGTGAGCGCTGGCCAAGGTCGCGTGTCCACACAGATCGACCTCGAACTTGGGAGTGAACCAACGCATCTGATAGCCGTCGTCGCGCCGCTGCAGGAAGGCGGTTTCCGAGAGGTTCATTTCGGCCGCCACGTTTTGCATCCATGAGGCGTTCCGCTCATCGTCAACCATACAAACCGCCGCCGGATTGCCCGCGAAGGGCCGGTCGGTGAACGCATCGACAGTAAACAATTTCACAATTTCATCATTGCCTCATCAACCCGAAATAAAGGACGTCATGCGGATTTCCGTCTTTGAAAAAGTGACTTCGTAGCGTCCCTTCCAAGGTGAATCCCACCTTCTCGAGAACTCGAGCGGATGCCGGGTTGGAGGTAAACACCTTTGCGAAGATTTTGCGTAACTTGTATTCATCGAAGGCAAACTTGCATAACGACTGAACTGCCGCCGTTACGATGCCCTGGCCCCAATAGCCCTTGGCAAGCCAATAGCCCAACTCGGCCTGCTCGTTCGGCTTCAAGCTTGCGAGTCCAATGCCACCAATGGCATCATTGTCCGCGTTACGAATAGCCCAATTGCGGCAATGGTCATGGTGCAATGTTTGGCGGGTAACTTTTGATATCCATTGCTCCGCGTCCAGATCAGTATAGGGTTGAGGAATGTTCGCGGTTTGGTGGAACTGATCAGATTCATTGAAGTGCTTGACAAACATGGGCTGATCATTCCACGTGATTTGCGCGAGGGTGATCGCGTCGCTGACCTCAATGGTCGGAACGGGGTCGGCGATCGCGCGCGGATCAGTAGAGGCAGCTTTGCCCAGGCTTGCCCGATCCTCGACCGTGAAACCGCATCGCTCGTAAAACTCGATGACTTCCGAGTTCGTCGAACGAACTTGCAAGTTGATCTTTGGGCAGCCACGCACGGCTAGGGCGGTTTCCGCTTTTTCCAGCATCCGCCGGCCAATACCGCGCCGTCGGCAATCCGCGGCGACCGCCATCGAATAAATCCAGCCTCGGACCCCATCGTACCCAGCCATCACGGTGGCCACGATGCGACCGTTCTGTTCGCCAACGAAGAACAACTGATCGCGACCATTAAGTTTGCGGCATATGACGTCTCTTGATTCATTCCAAGGTTGAGAACTTGGCAACGCCTCCTGCCACAGCGACTCGACTTGCTCGACATCCGCGGGTTGGAACTGGCGAACGGTGAGATCAAGCGTCATGGCACTAGCCAGTAGTAAGGTGGGTCATGAAATGCGGTGCGATAGCCAAGGCCTGTTGCCGTTGAGGACACAAAATCCCCAAGGTGGTTCGCGAGGCCGAGAAATTGGCGGTCGGCAACGACCTAGAGCAAATAAACAGGCCTACTATTTTTCCAACGTGATCGCCACGCAGAAGGGCGAGGCGACCGTCTCTTTCATTTTGGAAAGGAAATCGATCGAGACAACCTTGAGCCTTGGTTTGGGATTTTCCCAAGTGTTAACGTAAAGACGCAGACGGCAGTTAAGATTCTTGGCGACTTCGTTGTCTCCTTCCCACGCGACTCTGCCGCGGGTGACGCCCGCTTCATCCGGACGAAACCACCAATCGCGGACATCCTTCCCATACACGATCGGAATGGTCTCGACGGTCTGGTCTTCGTAATTGACCTTGTACTGGCCGATCAACGTACCGTCTTTGACAAACCACGCAGCGCCTTCTTTGTTGGGACCACCGCCATACTGGGTCGCGTGCAGGATGTGCAGTTTGGCAAATGAGCCGCTAACGGAAATGCCCTCGACTTTTTCGGGCCGATCTTTTTGCACCGTGCTGCCGAGATGGACGACACCTTTGCCGATTTTGAATTGGACTCCCAGCAATTCCTTCTTACCGGTTGGTAGACCCTCCAACGTATTACCTTCGCGCCCGTCGTTGCCGAATTCCTTCGACAGTTCTTGATTCTTCCGCATTTGCAAATCGAGAAAACGGAATTCATCGCCGACCGCGGGGCGCAGCGACGCCGTGAGCATAAAAACGGCAAACGCAATCTTGATAACGTGATTCATGGTGACCTCAATTCCGTTTAGTTTTCTTTTTCTTTTTTTTAGATGCTGCCGGCGATTACTCGCGAGTCTTCTTTGCTTTTTTTGGGCGACCTGCGCGGCTGCCTTGCGGGCACCGCGAACGAGTTAACGCGCCCGAGCATTTTTCGCGAATTAATGCGAGGCTCTACTTCGTTAGTTTCGATCGGCTTCCGTTGACGATTCGGCCAACTCACCATCCGTGGTAAGGCTGTCATTGAGATCCGCAAGCCAATCGTCCGGTTTGTCGGCCGGGCTCACAAGATCGCTTCCATCATGGGTGAAGGCGACTAGGTCGGACGCGTCAGGTGCGGCGCTGATAGGTGTAGTCTCGGCAAACCAGCCGTTACCAACCGCTGGGGCTTCGTTTTCGAAATCAGCAAAGTCCGTTGCTCGCGCGCCGGTCAGATCGTCGGCGCTGATCGTCGGAAGCGGATTACTAGATTCCACGGCTGGCGAATCCACGATAGGCGATGCTGCTCGCGCGGCCAACAGTTTCGCATAGCTGGGCAGGATCATATTCAGATCGAACTGCTGTTGCTGTCGCCACTCGCCAATCAGCGGAGTATCGGTGGCGATTCCGAAACGATGGCGCGTATCGTCACCATCCCATGCTCCGTCTGAATTCTTGTCGAGAAAAAAGTCGCGACCTCGGTGGACTCCGATGCTGTCGGTCCCGCTGCCATCCCAGTCGCCGACGATGGGCATGTCGCCAACGATTCCGAATCGATAGCTGGTGTCATCCGCGCCCCAAGCTCCGTTGGCGCTGGAATCGAGATAGAACGTCCGACCCCGATGGACTCCGATATTGTCGGTGCCGTCACCGTCCCAATCGCCGATAATCGGTGTGTCGCCAGGATTGCCGAATCGATACGCCATGTCGTCCGCTCCCCAAGCACCGTCTCCACTGGCGTCGAGGAAGAAGACGTTGTCCCGATAAACGCCGATTTCGTCGGTGCCGCTGCCGTCCCAGTCGCCGACAATCGGGGTATCGCCAGGATTGCCGAATCGATACGCCATGTCGCCCGCTCCCCAAGCACCATCTCCGCTCGTGTCGAGATAGAAAACATTGCCTCGATGGACTCCGATTTCGTCGAAACCATCGTCGTTCCAATCGCCGACAATCGGCCGGTCGCCGTCAATGCCGAAACGGCTGCGCCAGTCGCTGGCATCCCATCCGCCGCTGTTATTGCCATCGCCGAAGAAAAAGTTCGGTTGGCGAAAAGCGCCGATTCGATCGCGGTGATCGGCAATCTGAAACTGCGGCACGCCTAGTTCGCCAACGCCCAGCGAGCCGGCAAAAGCGGGCGATAGCACTTCCAGTAGCGCTTGCGTTTCCGCATCGATATCGATCGGCTGGTCGGGAATGCGTTCGGTGAAGAACGTGGCCTTCAATGCCGGACCATCGGGGTCGAACGGATCATAGACAAACTCGGAAGCCGTGTTGAACAGATTCATGCCCATGATTCCCAGGTTGGGAAATTCTTCCGTGACGTCGATCACAAACACCGGCACGTTATTGAACGTGAGGTTGCCGCCGTCGTCGGTCGGTACGGACAACGACTCGATGACGTACCCCTTCACGTCTTCAGCCAAGCCGCCCGCTCCGCCAACCGCAATCGTCGTGATTGGATCATTCAAATCGATTTGCAAGTCGATCGCTTGCTGAGTGGTAATCGTGCTGAGCATCGCACCACTGTCGGCCAGGAACAGTTGATCGGCCAACGTGACGCCGTTGTTCGTGAGCGTAACCTGATCTTGAACCGGGTTAGGCGAAAACGTCATCTGGTTGCCGGGATCTTGGTGGTTGTCGAAACCGATGAATTCGAGCGGGATCGTAATGGCATCGGAACTGAAGCGAACGATTTCAAATGCATCGCCGACAGCCGGCGCGGCGGATAATCCACTCTCCAAGACAATGGTTCGCGTGGCTCCGATATAGTCGGCGATCTTGCGGATTTCGCCGGTCAATGCACCGCTGGTAATCCGCAGTGAAAACCCGGCATAAATGTCGTCCAGGTCGAGCAGCGCCGCGTCTCCGTCAAATTGATTCGCCGCAGTGTTATTCAAAACGGTGCCCGAATCACTGGTCGCCTCGGTTTGGACCGGATCGTAACCGGCGGGATGGAAGTTGATATTCGGAATGGGAATTATCAATCCCTCGGCCAGGTCGGAAAAGTCAAGAAAACTCCCTTCCGGCTCGATCGACAACGCCATCCCATTGGGATTGGCCGCCGAAGGATTCAACACGGGAGTGCCGCTGATGGTGGGAAGATCCGGGCTGCCAAATTGCGTGCCGACAAAGAGCTGCACGTCGTCGACAACGGCGGTCGTCAATCCCGGCGATTCCAGGTTCACATCAAACACGGGGAATCCATCGGTGTCGGTGGTCAAGGAAGCCGCTTGCATTCCGGTCACCTTGACCGTCACCGGCTGCGAAACATCTCCAGTCAGCACGCCACCGATGCCTTCTGCCTCCGCACCGCCCGCGACTTTGATAGGCACTCCGGCACCATTAAAGTCAAAGAAAAATTGATCCAACACACTGAGCGAAACGACCGACGCGCCGGTGTCCACGATCGAGAAGGCGACTTGTTCGAATTCTTGACCGCCGGCATTCTCATATTGAACGACCTGAAAACCGACCGGCTGAAAACCGAACAGATCGAGGTCCGCATCCAGCGTCAGATCCAACCCGCCAGCCGGCACCACCAGTAGCTGCCGTGGCTCGAGCCGCTCGCAACGGCCCAATCGCCTCTGCCGATTTTTCGTGGTTGCATTGCCCGGCTTCAAACTCGTTGGCCTACGAAACCAGAATAAATCCATCGATAACCTCCATTGCGATTCAATAGGCGAACTGAGCAGATCAAGAATATGAAAATAAGAACGGATCGCCGACGGGGGGTGCCAGATACCGCCACGGACCATGCGAATCAGTAACCTAGCAGAGAGAAGCAGCGTTACGCAATCATTTTTTCCTGCCGTATTTGTTCGTAAGTCACGGCGGACAATGCGGCGAACCGCAGCGAGCGAATGGCGATTGCATGATCGTGCCGTCGCCGTCGATGTGAGCGAGAGTCGCGCATTGCTCTTTTGTTTGCTCTTTAGTCCCCTTTGCCAAGGGGAACCACAGGGGGTTCTGTTTCCGACCATTCTTCCTCCGACCACTCTCTTTCCGTGGACCATCTTAGCTGTTAGCAGTTAGCAGTTAGCCAGTGCGATTCGTGTGTGTTTGTTCGCTACACGAGGCGAGCCCTTGACGTTAGTCGAGGGGTAACGATGCGGCGGTTTGCTCACGCGAAATTAAATAGACAAGTGCCGTGTTGTTTAAAACTCCCTCCCAGCAAACGCAGGAGGCTCGCCGGGATTTCTCTTCTTCCTTCAGCCTGCGACCAAAGCGGCGCACTGACGACGCTGTAACATACGAAAGCAACAAACTTGGCAAGCTAGCAAAAATAGCGATCCGCGCTCGGCGGCCATTTCGCCGAACGCGAACGAATTCAAAGCAGTTTTCGCGCGGAAAGAGGACGCGCGGCCGGTCACCGTGAAACCGGGCGCATTTCTCTCTCAACCAGAACTGCCCTGGGAATGGGATGACCTCTTTTGCCAATGGCAAGAAACTCATCCGCGTATGCGATGCCCCATTCCCCTAACGGTGCATTATAACGTTTTGCGCAATTCATGTCCTGCGGCGGCATGGCCGTGACCAAATCCGAATTCCGAGTCTCGATTGCCGAAACAAACTGAAATTGCAAATGCTCAACGGGAAGAATTCGCGTCTTGGAGATCGCGTTTGATGTGTTAACGATTTGATCCGGGATGGACACCGAGTCCGCGAACCATGGTCGGCGCGAAAAGTTCGCGGAAGCCAAAGGACGGGAGAGTCGTTGTTCGCTCCTCCGCGAACATTACGTTCTGATCGCGGAGAAACTATGTGAGGTTGGAGAGAGGAGAAAGATTCGGCACACTCGTTGGGAGTAGCTTTTTGTTTTTAATTTCCCAACGAGGGCCGAACCATGTCGAAGGTTATCATGATTGGATGTGATTTGCACGACCG
>JAJDEH010000296.1 GCA_029259935.1 Planctomycetota bacterium | reverse complement strand
ATTCGACGACGTATCGTCCGTCAAGTCAATGGTTTCCGCACTGGGAGTGCCGACCGTGTATCCCGTTCCCGAATCGACCGTCAGGGTAATCGTCTCCGTGCCCTCGGTGTCGAAATCGGTAATTGGATGAATGTAGACAATGGCCGAAGATTCGAACTCGGCAATGGTGATCGATCCGGTTAGCGCATTACTGCTGCCATCCTTGGGGTCATAGTCCGTGCCATCGGTCGCGGTTCCGGTCAACGAGAAGTCTACCGTGAGCGAACTCGAGGTATCACCTGTGCGATACAAGGTGAATTCCCCATTCGTTCCCGTTTCGGCCGCATCGCTATAGTTGGTGATGCTGACGTCTGCCGTCAGCAATTGCCGTGGTTCCAGTACCTCGACGCACGGCTGAAACTTCAATTTGCGGCGGATTCCCTTCTTAAGCGGCGCGTGCAATTGCGAACGATGGAACTTGGACAACAGTTGTTGATACCATTTCGACATGAGAGATCCCTCTGATTGCAAGCGGCAAGCGCGACGAGAACGACGTCCTTGCGCATGGTTTACGCCTCGATAGAAAGACGATACTGCCAACCATTCCCAGGCCGCGCAACAGCGCTAAAAACCCACTGCTACTGCAGCCTGCCCAAACCTCGGCGATCCAGTGCCAAGGAAATTCCCTTTTTGCTGGGGACAGTTTACGCCTGGCCTACAAATCAGAAAAGCAATTGACATGAGAATTTTGTTTTTCTGGCAACTACTTCAAATAAACGCAAGTTGGACACGTGGTGTTTTATTTGATAGCAACAGACTGGCTGAGAGAGACTCAGCCGACTCTTGTTCCCACGACATGTCATGCTGGATTTCTTACTTCGCGTGGCCGTTGTTCTTGAGACATGATGAACAAGATGGACAAGATAAGCGGCTGCTCCCAGGTGCGTACTCATCCTGTCCATCTTGTTCATCATGTCGCCAAACTCTGCCGACTCTTTTTCCACGACATGTCATCTTGGTTTTTTTATTTCGCGCGGCTGTCGTTCTGAAGATCATCCGCGCGCAGCGGAAGGCGTGATCGGAAATAAAGGATGCCGAGATTGCGGGTAGTTTGTATAATTCAATTTGGGTGCAGTGTTCGTGGTGTTCGTCAAAACACCGGGGCATTCGTTGTAGTCAATTGAATGGATGCGGCTTGGGCCGACGCTGGGCCGTGTTCCTTGAAATGCTGCGCTTATGCGTTGGGACAATTGCAAACGTTTTTTCGCCGAACGGCGGACGATGGAATAAGGAGAGGACGAATTTCGATGTCGCGCAAATGTATCTATCACAAGCTGTTAGCGACCGTGGCTCGGGGCGGTTTCCAGTCGCCGGTCGGGTCTGTGTGGACCGCCGCCGTATGTTACATGCTGGCGAGTGCGCCGCTTTGTTTCAGGCCGTCGGTCTCCAATCGTGGCGAAGAAAGGATCCTCTGTTGGAGTAAGGACCCCCTGTGGTCCCCCTTGGCAAGGGGGACAAAGACTCAAAGTCCAAGCGATCGATCGTTTCGAACTCAAGCAGCGAGGCGAATCAGTTGTTGGCAGAAAAATTCCAAATGCCGTATGTCTTGCCTGCGGATGGCTAGGTCGTCAGCGCGCGTGAACCGCGGACTTGCCAGTATTGTCTTCACGGCACATTGTCTTCACGGCACGGAACGCTATGTACGAAGTTTTTGACCACACCGCCGACTTGGGCCTCCGCATTCGCGCGGATTCTCTGCCGGCACTTTTTGAAGATGCGGCGCGCGGTTTCTTTTCCGTGCTGGTCGCGAACCTTGATGACGTCGAACTGGTCCATGAAAAGATGGTCTCGTTAGAGGGACAAGAAGTCGATTTGTTGTTGTTCGATTGGCTGAGCGAACTGCTATATATCTTTGAAACGGAACAAATGCTCTTTCGCCAATTCGATGTGCAACTGAAGGAAGGCAAGTTGCGCGCGACGTGTCGCGGACAGGCGGTCGATCGCTCGCGGCATGAGTTGGCTCACGAAGTTAAGGCCATCACTTATCACGGGCTGAAGACCGTCCAGCAAGACGACGGGCGGTGGCTGGCGGAAGTGATTGTTGATATCTAGATTAAGGTGCCGCGTCGGGCGGACCACTCCACAAGCTAAGGAATTCATCATGCCGAAAGGCACTTACCACGGCCCGCTGGAACGGGTTAACGATTGCTGTTGGCGGATTCCCAAGAGCTACAAGGAGGGGATGCGCGTCGACGGCTTGATCTACGCCGATGAAAAGCTGATCGATCAGATCAAGAACGACCAAGCGCCGGAGCAAGTGGCCAATGTGGCGTTCTTGCCTGGTATTCAGCACGCGAGTTTGGCGATGCCCGATATCCACTGGGGCTATGGGTTCTGCATTGGCGGAGTGTGCGCCACCGATCCCGAGGAAGGCGGAGTGATTTCGCCTGGCGGCGTGGGCTACGACATCAATTGCGGCGTTCGTTTGATGCGCTCGAACCTGTTCTATCAAGACGTCAAGCCGCATCTGACGCAGTTGATGGACGAACTGTTTCGCAACGTGCCGGCCGGAGTGGGACGCGAAGGCAAGTATCGATTCAACAAGAAAGAGATGCGGCGCTTATTGGCGGAAGGATCGCCATTTCTGAAAGACCGCAACCTGGCGACGGCGGGCGATATTGATCACACCGAAGCGGGCGGCTGCATCGACGGGGCCGATCCCGACTGCGTCAGCGAAAGGGCGATGACTCGGGGAGCGAATCAATGTGGCACGCTGGGATCGGGGAATCACTTTTTGGAAATACAGATTGTCGAAGCCGTGTTCGACGAAGTGGCCGCTCGCGCAATGGGTTTGGAAAAGGACATGATCTGTGTGATGGTCCATTCCGGCTCGCGCGGTTTGGGTTATCAAGTTTGCGACGATGCCTTGAAGAACCTGCGCGGAGCGCCGGCCAAATATGGAATTCACTTGCCGGACCGGCAGCTTGCGTGCGCTCCGATTGAAAGCTCGGAAGGACAAGAGTACCTAGGGGCGATGTGCGCGGCGGCGAATTTCGCTTGGTGCAATCGCCAGTTGTTGATGCACCAGGCGCGCGAATCGTTCGAGAGCGTCTTTGGCCGTAATTGGGAACAGATGCAAATGGGTTTGGTGTACGACGTGGCCCACAATATTGCCAAGTTCGAGCGGCATACGACGGGCGGCAAGGAACGTCGCGTGTGGGTCCATCGCAAGGGCGCGACCCGCGCGTTTCCCGCCGGTCATGACGAGGTGCCGTCGATGTATCGGCACATTGGTCAGCCGGTTCTGATTCCCGGAGACATGGGACGCGCGAGCTGGGTGCTGGTCGGCCGGAACGGCAGCATGGAGCAGACGTTTGGCAGTGCTTGTCATGGTGCGGGCCGCCAGATGAGTCGCACGGCGGCGGTGAAAGCGGCCAAGGGACGCAACATCGAGAAGGAACTGGCCAGCCGGGGCGTCATCGCTCGCGCTCGCAGTTGGCGGGGTTTGGCCGAAGAGCAACCTGACGCTTACAAGGATGTGAACCTGGTGGTTGATGTTGTGCACAAGGCCGATCTGGCCACGAAGGTTGCGCGCATGAAGCCGATCGGTGTCGTCAAGGGATGACCGCTTTGGTGGCTCGCCGGCAAAAACTTCCGGCTAGCAAAACAGAAGACCGAACTGCCGGGGGGCGGCTCGGTCTTGGCTGTGGGTCAATCGCGAAGTTGTTCTATTCAAAGCGGCGAGGGCCGTTTTTTCGGAGGCTTCGAACTCTCAATTGCGGAGAGGCGAAGAAGCCTAAAATAAGGCGGATCCAAAACTGAATCAAAGTGTCAAATCGGTCGACATTCAATTAATATGTCATGAATCGGGGGTCGTCAAGTTTTTTGGAAAACGCGACTGATGCTGCTTCCAATAGTCCACGAGCTCGTTGCGAATTCGCCTCGCCTCGTTGGCCTTGCCGCTTTCCGCCAGTTGCTGAATTCGCGTTCTTTGAAGGTACAGATCGTTGTGCCAAAAGGCCGCATGCTCGGGCTGTTCGGATTGCGCCTGCCGCAGAATTCGCTGGGCCTGGTCGAAGTCGCCCTGATCGCCTAGCCACAGGCACCAATTGTTGATGGCGGCCAAGCGGTTGTGGCGGGCTGCTTTGAATTTCAGGTCAAGTTCCGTGCTGATTTGTAACGAAGCGACCGCGTGCGGGAATTGTTCGTGCTGGGCCAAGGCAATGCCCCGGTTGTACAAGACGCGGGCCAACAGTTCCGATTGCGATAGAACGCGGCAATTCGCATCGCCGGCTGGGGCCTTTGAGTTTTGCCGGCGGCTGGCGCGTGAGAACCACTGGGGACAAGTCGTTTCGATCAGCGCCATGGTCGAAGAAACCGCTCGGCAGGCGACATGGCCTGGTCGCGCGACCACTTGGACCGGGACCTGCAAGTGTTCACAAAATGCCTGATACAAAATGGAAGCCGTAAGGCAGTTATAATCGCCAAAATCCAAGCTCTGCTGAACCTGATAGCTGTTGGCCTTGAATTGTCCGACCAGCACCCGCGCGTGCAGGAAGTCGAATGCGGCTTGTTCGGGTTCCGTGGGTTCCGTCGTCGCCGCGATTTGTTTTTCCAGATCTCGACAGAGTTGCTTGAACCGCGCCAAATAGGGAGCGGGATCTTGGTGGGGTTCGCCGGCAATCAGAGCGGCGCGCAGCATCGAGCCATCGTCGAATCGGCCATCGCGGGCGTCTTCGACCACGGTGGCTTCCAACTTGCTGAGCGGCGCGCGGGGCAGGCATTCCGCCTGGCAGACGCCACAAGTCACTGCGAATAGAATCAGCCCCCGACCTATCATGACACCCATCTCGCTCGAAAAAGAGTTCGCGGATAGATGTATACCACACCGTTAGTGGGCACTAGCCATCCTCGGGCAGTTCGTGCCCCAGTTTGTCCCGTTTGGTGGCCAGGTATTTCGCGTTGTGCTCATTAATCGGGGAAACGATCGGCACTTGATCGACGACGTGCAAATCGAACCCGAGCAAGCTGGCGGCTTGTGTCTTCTTGGGATTATTCGTCAGCAGTCGGATATCCGTTAAGCCAAGATCTTTCAGCACCTGGATGCCCACGCCATAGTCGCGCATGTCGGCCTTGTAGCCAAGAGCCTGATTGGCTTCGACCGTGTCCATCCCTTGTTCCTGCAACGAGTAGGCTTTGATCTTTTCCAGCAGCCCGATCCCTCGGCCTTCTTGCGGCAAGTAGACCAGCACGCCAAATCCTTCGCGCCGAATCATGTCCAGCGCCATGTGAAGCTGGTCCCCGCAATCACAGCGCAACGATCGGATCAGGTCGCCCGTAAAACAACTGGAGTGCATTCGCACGAGGGGAGCCTGCGGAGCCGCCGCAAGGTCGCCGCGCACGAGCGCGATGGGCTGCTGACCTTCGTACTTGACTTCATAAACGAGTACCTTGAAGTCGCCGTATTTCGTCGGCAGGTCGGCTTCCGCGGAGCGGCGGACCAGCTTCTCGCTCAATCGCCGGTGGGCAATCAGTTGCTCAATCGAGGAAATCTTCAAGCCGTGCTGCTCGGCGATCTCGAACATTTTTTCGCGCGTCGGGCGGTTCCCCGTTTCGTCAAGGATCTCACAGATGAACGCGGCTGGCGACAAGCCCGCCATGCGCGCCAGATCGACGGCCGCTTCGGTATGGCCCGAACGACGTAGCACACCGCCTTCCTTGGCCAGCAAGACATGGACATGGCCGGGGCGAACAAAGTCGCCGGCACTGCTGGCCGGATTGGCGATTTCGCGGACGGTCTGCGCCCGTTCCGCCGCGGTGATGCCGGTCTTCGTCGATCGATGATCGATGGGCGTCATGTGGGCCGTGCCAAGCGGTGTGGTATTGGCATCGACGATCGGCGACAATTCGAGTCGCTTGCAGACTTCCGGCAGCACCGGCATGCAAAATTCGCCACCCCCCCGGATTACAAAATTCACGGATTCCGGCGTCGCCAACTCGGCCGCCGCGATAAAATCGCCTTCGTTCTCGCGGTCCTCGTCGTCAACAATAATCACCACCTCGCCCCGAGCAATCGCGGCAACAGTTTCTGGAACCGAGGAAAACTGATGAGCCATGGGCGGGGTAAACCTATATGAGGATGGAAATACGGTTCCGAGCTAGTTCAGCAGGCAAGGGAATCGCCCCTTGAGGTCGGACATCGAGGTCGGGCTCGGAAAATGACTTCACAAGATAAATTCAATACCTATTATAGAGCAGGAACCAGCAGCGACTAGGCGATCTAGAAGCGGCACATCCACTGCTATTTCGGGAGCAATCAATGCGGACGGAAAAAACCTCGTGGTTCATCGTGACACTGGCGACCCTCTTGCTGTCTGGAAAGTTGTTCGGTGGCGAGTTCGAACGGCACCTCAATCTCGAGTACGTCGAAGGCGGGGACAGCAGGCAAGTGGCCGACGTGTATGTTCCCGAGGGCGACGGACCGTTTCCGGCGGTCTTGCTGGTTCATGGCGGCGCGTGGTACACGGGCACGAAGTGGAACATGTCGGGGCACGCCCGCAGTCTGGCGACGGACGGCTACTCCGTCGTCAATGTGAACTATCGCCTGGCGCCCAAGCATAAGTTTCCGGCACAGATCGACGATTGCCGCGCGGCCTTGGGATGGATGAATCGCAACGCGGCCAAATACAAAATTGATACCAAGCGAATCAGCGGATATGGCTACTCGGCCGGAGCTCATTTGGTCACTCTGCTGGGCATGTCACACGGTACTCAATTATCGACGGGGGAAGAAGATGCGGGCGTGCGTTTGCAAGCCATTATCGCCGGCGGTACGCCGTGCAACTTCATGCAAATCAGCGAAGACAGAAAATCGCTGGCTTACTTCCTGGGCGGCACGCGGCGCGACAAGCCGGACGTCTATCGCAAAGCGTCGCCGGCGTCGTTTGTCACCAAGGACGACCCGCCGATCTTCTTCTTTCATGGCGACAAAGACCGGCTCGTTCCCCGCAAGGATGTCGATGAAATGATCGTGCTGTTGAAAGACGCCGGCGTAAAGCACGAACTGCATGTCATTCCCGAGAAGGGGCACATCGCCGCCTTCCTGGATCGCGACGCAAAGACCGCGGCCCTCCGATTTTTGAATCGCACTTTCAAAAAAGACCAAGCGGCGGCGGAGTAGTGTAGGCCGGATCGAGCGAAGCGCTGCTCCGGCAGTCCCCAGTTTTTCATGGAATCGTGGATGCCGGAACGTCGTCGCTTCACTCCTAGGTCCGGCCTACTTCAACTGCGCTCCAGCACAAACGGGCGGTGAGTTTTTGAAAAAGTGCTTGATTCATTCAGCGTCTCACGCTATCCTGTCAATTGTTATTGTACAAAACTATTATCCAGTGGAGTTTGATTGTTTTGGCCACGACCGCCAACACTTCCAACGCCGTGACGCGCGGCAACCTAAAACGGACCCCCAAGGCCAGTTCAACGAAGTCCGATCACGACGTGAGCTTCCTTGTCCTGCGAGCATTCTACAACTTGCGCGGCATGCTCGACCGGATGCTGGTGGAACACGGTCTGGACAAGTGGGTCCAGGCGGGAATGGGACCGATCTTGTATGCCCTATATGAAGGCGACGATTGCACGATTCGCGAAATCGGCGAGCGCGTGTTACTGGCACCTTCGACGTTGACCAATACCCTGAAGCGAATGGAGAAGCAAGGTTTGGTCACGTTAGCCAAGGACGCCAGCGATCGTCGCGCGGTGCGCGTCCGGTTGACCGCTCGCGCGCGCAAGCTCGAAACGGACCTGCACGAAATGCGTGACGAAGTTCAGCGCGTGCTTCACGGCGACATGTCGCCGCGCCAAATCCAGCAAACCAAATCGCTGCTTTCACAAATGATCGAGTCCATGGATGTCCATGAGTGGGAAGGCAAGGATCCTCGCAGTCGACCGTCGCGAAAATAGTCCCTTATAACGGAGCATCCGCCATGAATTTCCGTCGTATTCTCGCCAGCTTCCTGGCATTGTCGATTGCCGTCGTCACGGCCGAGCAGTCGCTCGTCGCCGAAGAGGGACGCGACGCCGCCGTCAACACAGGCTGGCATCAATGGCGTGGCCCCAACGTGGATGGAGTGTCGCGGGAGTCCAATTGGTCGGCCGATTGGCCGGACCAAGGGCCGGATGTTTTGTGGAGCGTGGAAGTCGGAGTACCGGCCAACAATAAAGACGGCTCGTCCGCGATCAGCGTTGTCGGCAACCGAGCCTTTGTGATGGGCAGCGGTTCTCTCTATTGCTTGAACGTTGGCGGCGGCGAGACGCTGTG
>JAJDEH010000295.1 GCA_029259935.1 Planctomycetota bacterium | reverse complement strand
CCGGCGACATTTTGGTTGCCGATTCGTACTACTGCACCTACTGGCTGCTCGGTGCCTGCCGAGCGCGCGGCGTGCAAGTGGTGATGAAAAACCACCATAAGCGTGACGATCATCCCCGTGACGCGCGACGGCTCAACCAACGCGAACGCCTAGTTGTTTGGAAGCGACCGCAACGTCCCCAGTGGATGAGCGGCGAAGAGTATTCCGCGCAGCCTGAAACGATCGAGATTCGGTTGGTCGATGTTCGAGTCGAGGAACCGGGCTTTCGAGTGGATGCGTTCACGGTGGCCACGACGATCATGGATCGCAAGGTCTATTCGGCTGCCTGGATCGGTTCGGTGTATCACGGCCGCTGGTTGGTGGAGCTTGACATTCGCAGCATCAAGTGTTCCTTGGGGATGGACCAACTTCGCGCGAAGAGTCCCGAGATGGTTCGTACCGAACTTTGGTCTTGCCTGTTGGGTTACAATCTGATTCGTCTGAAGATGCTTCAGTCCTGCGCGATCAGCGGACGTGATCCACGCAGTTTGAGCTTCACGACGACCATGCAACTGCTAGGCAACAGTTGGTTGTTGTGCGCGGTGACTGGAGTCACGGCGGAGTTATCCGAACTCGGGCAAGCCGCCTCGGCGAGCGAGTACGTGGGTCATCGCCCTGGCCGCGTAGAGCCCCGAAAGAACAAACGCCGACCAAAACTAATCGCGCTCATGACCAAACCCAGACAAGAGTATCGAGTCGAACTAGGAGCTGCTGTTTGAACGTAAGTCGTTGCGAAGCAACCGGCAGTGCCATTCATACCAGACACCTTTGTATTTCGCGTTCAGCCCTTCATAAGGCTGCGGCCATCGACCCGATCGAGTGCCACAATCTGCGGCAAACATCACATCGACTCCAGCCTCTCGGAACAAATCGTATAGGTAAGTCTTGCCGAACAGATGAGGCGGCTTCTTGGCCAGAATGATCTTCCACTTCTTGCTTGTCTGGCGAAGATCGTCCTGGAACCACTTCGTGGGAAATCGCTTTTGCGTTGGCACTTCATCGAGAACGACGAAGTGTATATCTCCAATGTCGAACGAGTAGAAGCTCTCGTTGCGATGACCAGGAAACTCATTGTGGTACCAGGACGTGTAGCGACTCCAAGTTCGGTTCTCGTGATTGCCTCGCGTTGTGTACCAGACGGTCCTCGCTGAAGAAGCTGCGCTGCCTTGCATCTGCTTCCGGTACTCTTTGTTCATTGATTGCTGAGTTTGATCGCCCTGATTGATCACGAAATCAACTGAAATCTTGGTGATGATTGCCATCTTCTTTCGTTGGTCAGCACGCTCGAATGCGTGTGTATTCGACGTGGTGAGGAGCTTGAACGGCCCACGTGGTTGGTTGGTACGGAAGTTGTGGATCGAGCTGACGGCATCCCCGGTACGAACGCGATAGAAGTATGTTTGACCAGCGGCGAGACCGGTTAGTTTGACCTCGTGCAGAATCGCCGGTTCATCCTCGAAACGACCGTCGGTCTTAGCCGCAGGAACACGGGTTGGTCTGGATGCAGCTTTCTGATCGAGTTGTTTCGTGAGGCCGAACTCGACGATCCCTGTAACGACGTCGCTGGATTCCCACATGATGACGATGCTCGTCTCGGTAGCAGCTTGCAGCCACGGACCCGTCACAATTTGGACGACCTCTTCCTGTTCGTCTGCTGGGCAGTTTCGTGTTGCGCCAACCGTGACAACAATTGCACCTATCGCCAAAACCCAACTAGCCAGCCACTCCATTGATGATGAATGAGGTAAGGAACGGAGCCGTTGCTGCTTGGTCATGCTTTGGATTCCTGTCCACGTATGGCGCGCCCATCAGTGGTTGCGGCTATTGAAGGACACAACTTTCTATGCCCGTATGTTAACATATCGATTCCCACATGGGATTTTGTATCCCAGTTAGTACTGCCTTGCGAATCAACGCCTCGAAGAAGGAATGTGCTGATGGTACGTCGACGTAAAGACTTGGCCAAATTTGATGACAAGTATCGCGTGCCACTGCTTGTGGATCGCATGAGCAGGGCATTTGACTAACGCAATAGCAAGTTAGGGTCCGCCAGGCGCAAGAAAATGCCGCAGGATGTTGGTTTCCCGACGTCTGGCTGACGCGATATCTGTTATTACCCTGGAACTGGGCTGCCGCTCATCCAGAAGCCATTCGTCAGTATCGCATCAAAGAACACAAAGATCGGCGCGGCCGGCAGCAAACCAAGCAGGCAAGGCAACGGGCCGTCGCCACAAGCAACCAGAGCGCTAGCCCCAACCGTGTGAATTCCTGTAAGGCGTTCAACTACCCGACGTCATGTTCTTGCCGCGAATCTCATGGCCACGGAATTTGACCTGCTTTGGCCCGATCTTGTGGTCAAGCCGTTTTCACGGCTCGTTCCTCGCTTCGGTCAACGTCAACTGCCGGGTAGCCCGAAAAATTGGCATACACCCTTCAGGCCGTCGGTGATACCGTCTTTCTAGATGTCTGGTGGACCAGCGAAAGTCGCGTCGGGCCTGGACGGGAGGAATTCATCGGTGCCCGTTGAAAAGGCCCCTTTTCGGCGGACTGGCTGGCGAAATACTCTGCCGATGGGCGTAGCGAATGCCCGCTTCTCAGGGGATGGCACACGAACTTCGTTGAGCCTCTGCTCACGGGCAATTACAATCGAACTTGTTGTCCGCACCCCCAATTTGCCAGCATTTGGCAGTTAAGAGATGAACAAGCATGTCACCTCCTTTTCTGTTTTCTCGCAGAAAACTACGTAAACTTTCCCGTCTTCTCGTTCTGCTGCACATTGGGCTCCTTTTCCTTCACGATGGAGTCGCTGTTGCCAATCCCCCGGCACCGAACGTGTTGCCACAAAACGGCAGCGTCGTCGCCGGCAGTGCCGCGATCAGCCAAAGTGGTAACACGCTGTCGATTCATCAGTCCACCGATCGCGCGGTGATCAATTGGCAGTCGTTTTCCATTGGTGCCAACGCGACCACGCAATTCAATGTGCCCAACAGTTCGTCCGCGACGTTGAACCGCGTGACCGGCGGCAATCCGACCGCGATCTACGGGAGCTTGCAATCCAATGGTCAAGTCTACCTGGTCAATCCTTCAGGGATTGTCATAGGGCCAGGTGCCACGATCGACACGGCCGCGTTGGCCGCCTCGACTTTGAATGTCAACACGAACCAATTCATGCGCGGCGGCGATCTTGATTTTAGTGGAGATTCGCTGGAAGGCGTTTACAACTATGGGAACATCCGTGCCGTCGAGGGCGATATCTTCCTGATTGGCGCGACGGTCGAGAATCATGGTTCGCTGACCGCGCTGAACGGAACCGTGGGGCTCGCGGCGGGGCAAAGCGTGACGCTCGTCGACAGTTCGCGGCCCTACCTGAAGGTGAACGCATCAAGCCGGTCACTCAGCGAATCCATCATCAAGAACACGGGATCGATCCAAGGACTGCGCGCGGAACTGCTGGCCAATGGCGGAAACGTCTATGGGCTGGCGATCAACAACGAAGGCGTCGTTCGCGCGACCGGCGCGGTTGAAAAGGACGGACGCGTTTATCTGGTCGCTAACGGCGGCAAGGTCGTCAACAAGGGCGATCTGATTGCCAAGGGCGGAAAAGTGCTTGTCGATCCAGGTATCGGCGGCACGGCGAAAATCTCCGGCACGATTGACGTCGCTGGCATCCAAGGTGGGCAGGTGCACATCCTCGGCGACAATGTCTTCATCGAAAGCGCCCTCATCGATGCTTCGGGAACCAACGGTGGCGGCCAAGTGCGAATCGGCGGCGACTTCCAAGGCCAAGGTGATTTGCGAACCGCCAGCAACACCGTCGTCGACGCGAATTCAGTCATTCGCGTGGACGCTCTCGAGCAGGGTAACGGCGGAAACGTAATCGTCTGGGCTAACCAGGCGACCGAGTACTACGGCACGATATCCGGGCGCGGCGGCGCGGCGGGCGGCAACGGTGGATTCGCCGAAGTGTCTGGCAAGCAAGATCTGGTGTTTCAAGGCGGAGTCGATCTGAGCGCGGTCAGCGGCAACAACGGCACGCTGCTGCTGGATCCGACCGACTTTGATATCAATGCCGCCAACTTCACGGCAATTCAAAATGCCCTGGCGCTCGGCAACCTGTTGATCACGACGTCGGGCGGCGGCGGAGATCCGGGCGACATCACGATTGACCACGCGGTGACCTGGAATTCAGGCAACCTGCTCGAATTGCGAGCCCATCGTAATATCGTGGCGAACGACAATCTCGACGCGACCGCCAGTGGTGGAATCACGCTAGTCGCTGGTTGGGATGGAGTCACGACGGACATTTTCTCAATGCTGGTGACCGATTTCGACAATGTACTTTCCAACGACTTCACACCTTTTCCAGACAACGCGGCCAAAACTCGTTTCGGCCAGAATAACGGTTCGGGGATCGGCAACGTAATCTTGGATGCGCAGGCCGCTGGCCAACCAGTTCGCATCCACTCCAAAGATGGAAACATTCGCGTATTTGCCGGTAACCTGCTGATGGACGGCGGTACCTTGGGACCGGCAACGCTCGGATCGGCCACCGCCAATACTCTCGTCCGTACGACGGAAGATGTACGCCTCGGCAGCGGCGGCAGCTATGCCCAGATCGGCATCGACGGCGCGACAGCCAGCCACTTTGGACTCAGTGGCGGAAGTGGTTCAATCGATGTTCGCGCTTGCCGTGATGTGATTTTGGAAACACAACAACAGCTCGCCTACGCTCAAATCGGTAATGGCGAGCCCGCCACTCTTTCGATGGACTCCGGCGATATCAATGTGCGAGCCGAGCGCAATGTACGGTTGCTGACGCCATTCCGCGAAACGTTCGCCAAGATTGGAAATGGCAGCCCCTTCTCGTTCGGAGAAGCAACCGGTGACGTCTACGTGACGGCCAACGCGGTGGGAATGAATGCCATCGGAGTCGATCTGCTGGCCAGCGCGGAGGATAGCTATGCTCAAATCGGTAACGGCGGCTTTGGATTCCTGGGTAAGGCGGCCGGCAAAATCAATGTAACTTCCGGGCTGGATATTCTGGCCGCGGGTGGCCGTAAGCGTGGGGCCGCTCAAATCGGCAACTGGGCCCCTTACGCGTTTGGTAACATCACGGTCCAGGCCTATCGAGACCTTGCTCTTTCCGCCTCGCAGAACGGCACGGCGGCCATCGTTGGGCACTGGTTTGATTCATCGGACATCACGGTCCCTCCCATCATCATTCGCCGGCTGCCCGCGCCGAACCTCGGCAATGGAGTCGTGTTGGCGGGACACATCGACGCCGAAGCGGGTCGCAACATTCTGCTAACGGCGGGAGACCATGTCGGGAATATTGCCACGGGTGAAGACATCACGGGGGGCGACCGAGCCACCGCACAAATCGGACACCACGCCAAGTCGACAGGCCGTGTAGTTGCCGGCGGCGGAATACTGGTGGCCGGTAACGTCGATGCGGTCGCCGGTACCAGGAC
>JAJDEH010000294.1 GCA_029259935.1 Planctomycetota bacterium | reverse complement strand
GGAAGCGTCCGCTGGCAGACCAGCAAGGGCGAAGATCGTTACCGCCGCGGCTTGTATACGTTCTTCCAGCGAACCGTACCCTATCCGATGGCGATGACGTTCGACGCGCCCGACTCGAATCTTACTTGCACGAAACGCGGCCGATCCAACACGCCGCTGCAGGCATTGACGCTTTGGAACGATCCGGTGTTCTTCGAAGCGGCACAGGCATTGGGTAAACGGATTGTCCACGAAGTGCCGGTGGGCGAAGACGCCCAAGATACGATCGACGATCGAGTTCGGCACGCGTTTCGTTTGTGTTTGTCGCGCGATCCGTCCGACCAGGATCTGGCCATTGTCCGCAAGCTGTACGAAACCCAACGTCGGCTGACTGCCGCCGAACCGGCGAGCGCCGGTGCCATTGTTGGAGATAAAGAAATGCCACCCGAGGCGGCAGCCGATTTGGCCGCTTGGATTATCGTCAGCCGCACGCTGATCAACTTGGACGAGTTCATTACCCGAGGCTAATGAGGCAGTGCCTCAGCCGAAAAGCGAGCCATCCAATGAAACACGATCCGAATTCCATGCAACAAGCCCGCCGCAAATTCCTGTTTTCATCCGCGTGTAGCGCCGGCGGCCTCGCGTTAGCGTCACTGTTGAAAGACGATGGGCTGCTGGCAGCCGACAAGGCATCGGCCAATCCGCTCGCCCCGCGGCCGCCACATTATGAGGGTAAAGCGAAGAATTGCATTTTCATCTTTCTGGCCGGAGGTCCCAGCCAACTCGACCTGTACGACCCCAAGCCGAAACTTGTCGAGTTGAACGGTCAGCCGCTGCCTCAGGAGCTGTTGAAAAACGTTCGATTCGCGTTCATCAAAAAGGAAACGGCGAGGCTCAGCGGCAGCCCTCGAAAGTTTATCAAGCACGGCGAGTGCGGTACGCAGTTGTCCGACTTGCTGCCGCACTTGGGTACTTGCGTCGATGACCTGGCCTTGATCCGGACACTGCACACCGACCAGTTCAATCACCACCCCGCCCAGTTGATGATGAACACCGGCGTGGGATTTTTTGGGCGGCCAACGGTTGGTTCTTGGTTGACGTACGGCCTGGGAAGCGAATCGAGTGACTTGCCGGGCTATATCGTCATGACGGCGGGTCGCGGCACCAGCGGCGGCGCGTCGTTGTGGTCGAGTGGCTTTTTGCCGTCGACCTATGCTGGCGTTCTATTTCGCAACCAGGGCGAGCCCGTCCTGAACCTGAACAACCCGGCGGGCGTTACTGGTGAAATGCAAAGAGCCGGATTGGACGCTATCCGTGAACTCAATGGCCAACAACTCCAGCACACCGGCGACAACGAAATTGCCAGCCGTATCGCGTCGTACGAATTGGCTTTCCGCATGCAAGCGTCGGCTCCGGAACTGATCAACCTCTCTAGCGAATCGAAAAAAACGTTGGAAGCCTATGGCGTGGACCGGCCCGAACCGAAAGACAAGGGCGATGGCCGTGGCGGCGCGGGCGGTGCATATTCGGCGTTCGCGCGCAACTGCTTGCTGGCCCGGCGGATGGTCGAACGCGGAGTGCGATTCGTCAATCTGTACCATGCTTCGTGGGATCATCACAGTAATCTCGAAACGGGTCTGGGTTACAACTGCGGCGTGGTGGATCAGCCGGTGGCGGCGTTGATCAAGGACCTCAAACAACGCGGCCTGTTGAAATCCACGTTGGTCGTCATGGTCGGCGAGTTCGGCCGCACGCCGCTGGGCGAAAACCGTGTGAACTACAAGAGAGTGACCGGCCGCGACCATCATCCCTACGCCTTCACGGCTTTGACCGCCGGTGGCGGCGTGAAAGGCGGACAAGTCGTCGGCAAGACCGACGAACTAGGCTGGGCACCGGTCGAGGACTCGGTCCATATCAACGATTTTCACGCCACGTTGCTGCACTTGTTCGGCTTGGACCACACGAAACTGATATTCCCATTCGGCGGCTTGCCGATTCGACTAACCAACGTCGCCGGCAAAGTCGTGGAGAAACTTTTGGCATGAAGTTGCGCGGCGATACGAAACTAGACCTGCTCTGCTGACGCCAGAAATACAGGTAATGAACACGATGCACTACTCTGACTACTCCCAAGCGGACTTCGGCATCAACCCGCTGATGTTTTACTACGAAGTGACCACGGCCTGCGACCTGGTGTGCAAACACTGCCGTGCGTCGGCGCAGGAAAACTCGCATCCGGATCAGCTCACGTCCGAACAGTCCCGGGCGCTCATTGACCAGATAGCGACATTTCCGCGGAAGCCGACATTAGTCATGACGGGTGGCGACCCGTTGAAACGTGCCGACCTGTTCGATCTGATTGGCCACGCCGTCGCGGCGGGATTGCAGGTCGCGCTGACGCCGTCGGCAACACCATTGGCGACGACGGAAGCGTTTCAAGCCGCCAAGGACGCGGGAGTCCGGCGACTGGGAATCAGTTTAGACGGACCTGACGCCAAAACACACGATGCCTTTCGGCGTTGGCAAGGCAGCTTTGACCGAACTCTGAAGATGCTCGGCAATGCGAGAAAGCTTGGTCTGGCGGTCCAAATCAACACCACGATCACGCGCCGCAACTTTCACCAAATCGAAGAGATGGCGGGACTGCTCTCCACGCAAGGGATCGCGATGTGGTCGGTCTTCTTCCTGATTCCTGTTGGCCGCGGCGTCGAGGAAGAGCGTATCTCGCCCGAGCAATACGAAGAAGCATTCGAGCGGCTGTGGATTCAAGCGGGCCGCCAACCGTATGGCGTCAAGACAACCGAGGCTCCACACTACCGGCGGTTCGTGCTGCAACGAAATGGCAATCCGCTGGCTGGTCCCGGCAACGGGAAACACGATCCACGAGGTCATGCCCACCGCGCGCCGCTGGGTGTGCGCGATGGCAACGGCATCATGTTCGTCAGTCACACAGGCGAGATCTTTCCGGCAGGATTTTTGCCCTTGGCGTGCGGGCGTTTTCCGGGCGACTCGGTGGTCGACGTCTACCAGAACCACCCGACGTTCCGCGCTCTGCGAGATCCCGACCAATTCAACGGCGATTGCGGCATCTGCGAATACCGCTACGTCTGTGGTGGAAGTCGCAGCCGGGCTTACGCGGTGACCGGCGATCCGCTGGCAGGCGAACCGGATTGTATTTACGAACCAGGACAGATCCCGACGGTCGAGGTCTAAAGCAAACGAAGCGGGGTAGATTTGCAATCATTCGGAGAAGCAAACCATGATCTCGGAAGGCAACCCATGTTACGACGTAGTGATTATCGGCGGCGGCCCGGCGGGTGCGACGGCAGCCACGTTGCTCCAACAGCAGGGTCACTCGTGTCTGGTGGTGGAGAGTGCCACGTTCCCCCGCTACCACATCGGCGAATCGCTCATCCCGCACTCGCACGGGACGTTTTCCCGTTTGGGCCTGCTTCCCCATCTGCGGGCATCGGATTTCCCGGTTAAGCGCAGCGTGCGGTTTGTTTCGCCTTCGGGCAAAGAGGCCACCCCGTTTTACTTCTCCGATACGATAGCAGGCGAGCGGGCGCGAACCTGGCAAGTGGAACGCTCGGAATTTGACCAACTATGCCTGCTGAAAGCCAGAGAACATGGGGCCATCGTTCACACCGAAACGAAAGTTTGCGAAGTTCATTTCGAGAACGGTCAGGCCGTGGGCGTGCGGATACAAACACGCGGCGAAGATGCTGTGAACATTTCCGCCCGGGTCGTGATAGATGCTTCGGGCCGGGCCACCGTACTCGGCAAGCAACTTGGACTGAAGACTGATGTGCCTGGTCTCGATAAGGCGTCGATCTGGACCTATTTCAAAGGTGGATGGCGCCGCGACGGAATTGATGCCGGCGAGACGACCGTCTTCATGATTCCCGATCGCGGTTGGTTCTGGTACATCCCGTTGCCCAACGACATCGTGAGTGTTGGCATCGTCGCCGCGCCCGAATACCTGTTCCGCGAGAGCAACCGATACGAAGACATATTTCAGCGCGAGGTCGACCGTTGTGGTCCGCTGTCCAAGTGGTTGTCGCGCGCCACGCAGGCCGACTCGTTACACGGCATTCGCAAGCTGGCGTATCTAAACCGCCAAGTTGTCGGCGACGGTTGGGTGATGATCGGTGATGCGGCCGGTTTCTTGGATCCCGTCTATTCGTCCGGCTTGTTCTTAGCGCTGGCTTCGGGAGAATTGGCTGCCGATTGCATTCACGAGGCGTTGGTGGTGGATGATGTGTCGGTCGCGCGGCTGGGTGCCTTTGTTCAGCCGTTGTGGGAGGGCGTTGAGGTGATCCACCGATTAGTCCGGGCTTTCTACGATCCGACTTTCAGTTTTGGCGAATTCGTGGAGCGATTCCCCGAACAACGAGCGGCATTGATCGATTGTCTGATTGGCGACGTCGTGAACAAGGACATGAGTTCCTTTCTGAGTGCGTTAGCTGAAATGACATCCGTCCCCAAGCCGCTTCATCAATTCCATCCGCTTCAACGCAGCCGGGCCGGAAGTCCGTCCTAGGGATATGCTCGTGAGCAACCGACCCAACTCTGATCGTCGAATCGCCGTAATCGGCGGCGGCATTACTGGTTTAGCTGCCGCCCATCGGTTGGTTGAACTCGATCGATCGCTGGACGTTACCCTGCTTGAAGGCGGTAGCCGCGTCGGGGGTGTGCTGGAGACGGTCAGCAGTGGCGGATTTTCATTGGAACGCAGCGCGGACAATTTTATTACGAACGTGCCCTGGGCGCTAGACCTCTGCCGCCGCATCGGATTTGAAGATCAATTAATCGAAACGAACGATTCTTTTCGCCAAGCGTTCGTCGTTCACAAGGGCCGATTGCAAAAAATTCCGGAAGGGTTTTTGATCATGGCACCCAGTCGCATCTGGCCGGTGCTTACGACGCCCATCTTGAGCCTTCCCGCGAAGCTCCGTTTGGCCTGGGAGTATTTCGTGCCGCGTCGAACCACGGACGAGGATGAAAGTCTGGCCAGCTTTGCAACTCGTCGGCTGGGGCGGGAAACCTATGAGCGCCTCGTGCAACCGCTGGTGGGAGGAATCTACACGGCCGACCCAAAGCAGCTCAGCGTCAAAGCGACCATGCCGCGGTTTCTTGAGATGGAGCGAGAACACGGTGGCTTGATTCGTGGTGCTTGGCGGCAAGCGGCGGCGCGGCGCAATCAAGACAATTCAAGCAGTGGCGCGCGATATAGCATGTTCATGACGCCCCGCAACGGGCTAACCAGTCTCGCCGACGCCATCGCGGCGCGACTTCCCGGCGATACAGTCCAACTCAACTCACCGGTTGAACACATCGCCAACATAGAAAATGGACCATGGACGCTATCGATTGGCGGCGACACCGCGCGGCGCGTCGATTTCGACGCCCTAGTCCTGGCGACACCGGCGCATCG
>JAJDEH010000293.1 GCA_029259935.1 Planctomycetota bacterium | reverse complement strand
CGTTCAACTCGTTGTGCGACAACAACTGGAACCCCATAGCCAACGGAGGGGGTCATTGGCAAAACGGTTCCAAGGGGGGGATTTTCGTCAAACTGTTGCCCTACATGGAACGTCAGGCACTGTTCGACAAAATGAAGAAAGCCACCAACAACTGGGAAGATCAAATAAGCTTCCGCCACAAGGCGGTCGACGATTTCATTCCCGACGGTCGGTACACGGCCGTCACCAGCGGGCGCAAAGAACAGTGGATTCACCACGTGTTCATCCCCAACCTCTGGTGTCCCTCGTCCGATTCTCCCAAGTATCGCAACAACCGTGCCTATGACGAAGGTGGCCGGGCAATGCACTGCTACGCCTTCAGTTGGGGTGCCCAGCGAACTGCGGGCGGATGCCGAGACCAAGGTATCTTCCAATGGGAAGGCGATTTCTTCGACCAACCGGGCAACCGCAATCCGGGACATGCCCATCACGGCGACCGCTGGGAGCCACGCCATATTTCGGGGCCGTTCTCCAACAGTTACTACGGTGCCACGTATGGCGAAGTCTCCGATGGCTTGTCGAACACCATTTTCGCGGGCGAAATCCTCCCCGACGAGCGGAGTCACGCCTGGGACCGGGGGTGGTCGCTAGGACAGGGCGAGACGGTTGGTACCTCCGCTCCAATCGGTGCGCCGATCAGCGGTGTTGGCGAATCTCAAGTCTACCCCCACGAGTCGATCGATCCGGGTAAGCAATTCCTCGGCCATCAGTGCACCAGTTGGGGAGAATCGTATTCGTATGGTTTCCGATCGAATCACAACGGACGGGGTGCCAATGTCCTGCTCGGTGATGGCTCGATCCAGTATTACTTCCACAATATCGATTACGAGCTTTATCAGCGGCTAGGTGCCCGGCGCGACGGCCTGGTCGTTAACCCGAAGGATGTCGCCGGAAGATAGCTAAAAAGTAGCTGAAATGCCACGTTTTCGTGCATCGAAATGCGTGGCCATTAAATGTTCATACGTTCACTGTCTATCTGAGCGGAAGGAAAAAGTCCGGGAAAACCTTGATCAAATCAGCTTGTAGTATTACAACTATAAAACCCTCGCATTCTTGGGTGAGCGGTGGTTGGTCTGTTTTTCCTTATTTTTCTTTCTTGTTCAGAGGACAGTGCAATGAAATCATCCCCTCGTTTTAGGCCGGCATTTACGCTGGTCGAATTGCTGGTGGTCATCGCCATCATCGGCATTTTGATCGCGCTGCTGTTGCCAGCGGTCCAAGCCGCTCGTGAAGCCGCGCGGCGGTCGCAGTGTACCAACAACTTGCGCCAAATCGGCGTGGCGCTGCACAACTACAACGACACCTACAAACAGTTGCCGTTCAACTCGTTGTGTGATAACAACTGGAACCCCATAGCCAACGGAGGAGGTCATTGGCAAAACGGTTCCAAGGGGGGAATCTTTGTCAAACTGTTGCCCTACATGGAACGTCAGGCGCTGTTCGACAAAATGAAGAAAGCCACCAACAACTGGGAAGATCAAATCGGATTTCGCCACAAGGCGGTCGACGATTTCATTCCCGACAACACGTACACGGCCGTGACCAGCGGGCGCAAGGAACAGTGGATCCACCACGTGTTCATTCCCAATCTCTGGTGTCCCTCGTCCGACTCTCCCAAATTCCGAAACAACCGTGCTTATGCCGAAGATGGCCGCGCACTGCATTGCTATTCTTTCAGTTGGGGTGCTCAGCGAACCGCGGGCGGATGCCGAGACCAAGGTATCTTCCAATGGGAAGGCGATTTCTTCGACCAACCGGGCGACCGAAACCCGGGACACGCCCATCATGGCGACCGCTGGGAACCACGCCACATTTCGGGGCCGTTTTCCAACAGCTACTACGGTGCGACGTATGGCGAAATTTCCGATGGCTTGTCGAATACCATTTTCGCGGGTGAAATCCTGCCAGATGAACGGAGCCACGCCTGGGATCGAGGGTGGTCGCTGGGACAAGGCGAGACGGTTGGTACCTCCGCTCCAATCGGGGCTCCGATCAGCGGTGTCGGCGAATCTCAAGTCTACCCCCACGAGTCGATCGATCCGGGTAAGCAATTCCTCGGCCATACGTGTACCAGTTGGGGAGAATCGTATTCGTACGGTTTCCGATCGAACCATAACGGACGGGGTGCCAATGTCCTGCTCGGAGACGGCTCGATCCAGTACTACTTCCACAACATCGACTACGCGCTGTATCAGCGGCTTGGAGCCCGACGCGACGGTCTGGTCGTTAACCCGAAGGATGTCGCCGGAAGATAGCCAGAAATTAGTTCGACAGTAGATTGTGGATAGCCACTTTTTCGTTTAACGTAAGGGTGGCTATCCTTTTTTGTTTTTGAGGAAGAACGGATGAATAAGAAACTCGAACTTATTAGCTTGTTGTTTTCCATTCTGTTGTTGATCGGCTGCGGAGGTGAGACGGTCGCACCTCGATACAAAGTGGTTGGCAAGGTCACGCTCAACAATGAACCGTTGGGCGGTGCCGATGTCCGGTTCAAGCTCAAAGGGACTGGAGATGTTGCCACGGCCAAAACCAACGATGCGGGAGAGTACGAACTGCTGGCTGCCGCCGGCGTCAATCGCATCACGGTTTCGAAATCCAAAGAGGTAAAGATGGAGGACGACGATTCGGGCGGTGCTTCGGGCGCGGATATTGCCGTGGATAACCTTTCCCCGGAGGAAAAAGCGACAATGGGGGAGGGCGGTTCGGGAGATGCCGGCACGATGACCACGGTCCTTTTGACGCCCGCGAAATATGCCACGGCTGGCGAATCCGGATTGAAATTCACCGTGGAGGCTAACGAGGACAACAAATTCGACATTACGATGGAAGGGGAACTGCTTGAGTAGTTTGCGGCGTCCAGCTTCGCTTCACTTGATTTACACCGACGAATTTGCAGGCCCTCACTACCGCGATGGCGAAGTTCACACTCTCTCATCGCAACGTCGACAAGCATTTGCTGTATCAATGGTCTGTTCAGGACCCCGATCAGGAAATTGAATTCGCCGTTGCTCAGTACAAACGCCGACGGCGGCGAAAGCCGCGCGTGCTGCGTGAAGACTTTTGCGGCACGGCGCTGGTCGCTTCACGTTGGGTGCAGGGGCATCCCAAACGAACCGCCATCGGTTTGGATCTGGATCGCGAGACTTTGGATTGGGCGTGGCTGCACAACATTGACCCGCTAGGAAAAGATGCCAAGCGAGTTGATTTGCGCCAACAAGATGTGCGCTCGGCTACCAAACCGAAAGCCGACGTCGTACAGGCGATGAACTTTTCTTATTCCGTGTTCTATCCACTCTCGGAGTTGGTGATCTACTTTCGCGCGGTCCGTCGCAGTTTGGCTGAGGGCGGAATTTTCATCCTGGACTGCTATGGCGGATGGGAAGCACAGCAAGTCGTCAAGGAAGAGCGGGATGTCGAATGCGACGCCGGCAAGTTTGGCTACGTTTGGGATCAGGCCGACTACAATCCGATCGATAATCGAACGACCTGCCACATTCACTTTAAATTCAAAGGCAAGGAACGTTGGGACAAGGCCTTTACCTACGAATGGCGGTTGTATTCGCCGGCCGAAGTGAGCGACGCCTTGGAAATGGCGGGCTTTAGCAACGTCGAAGTGTTCTGGGATATTGAAGACGACGAAGAACTAAACGACTATCAGTCGACCAAGCGGGCCGAAAACACGCCCGGCTGGATCGCCTACATCGTGGCCGACGCCGAGGGCTGATAGTTCTTTCCCCGGGTGTTCCAAGTACGCCGCCTACAGCAACTGGTCCAGTTCTTCGACCAAGTTGGAAAAGTGGGCCAGCGCGGTATCGACGGGCTGGGGCGTTTCCATGTCGACGCCCGCATCGCGCAGCAAGTCCAATGGGAACTTCGAGCAGCCACCTTTGAGGAATCCTAGGTAATCATCCAACTCTTGCTGGCCGCCGTTCAAGACCCGTTGGCTCAGTGCGATCGCGGCTGAAAGTCCCGTCGCGTATTTGTAAACGTAAAACGCTCGATAGAAGTGGGGGATGCGAAAGCACTCCAGCGTCAGTTCGTCGTCGATCTCGAATTCGGGGCCAAAGTAATCTTGCAGCAGTTTTCGGTAGACGTCCTGGAAACTCTGCACGGTCAGCGGTTCGCCTGCTTCGGCCATCGCGTGGGTGATTTTCTCGAACTCGGCGAACATGGTCTGCCGAATGATGGTGCCGCGAATGTCGTCGATCTCGGTGTTGATAAGGTAGGCCCGGTGGCGATCGTCCTCGGCCCGCTCAAGCATGTGCTTCGACAGCAACTGTTCGTTAAACGTGCTGGCCACTTCGGCCACGAAGATCGTGTAATGCCAATATAGATAGGGCTGATGCTTGGAAGAGTAATAGCTGTGCATCGAATGGCCCGCCTCATGCGCCAGCGTGAACACGTCGTTGAGCACTTCGGGCTTGTAGTTCATCATGATGTACGGATCGCTATCGAACGTGCCCCAACTGAACGCGCCACTTTGTTTGCCCTTGTTGGGGTAGCGATCGCACCAACGGCCGGCGAGCCCTTGTTCCAACACGGTCTGGTAGTCGGTGCCCAGCGGCGCGAGCGCTTCGATGATCACTTCGACCGCTTGGTCCCACGTGTGGGACGACTTCAATTCACTGAGGATCGGCACGTAGGTGTCGTATTGATGAATGTCGGGCAGGTTCATCTTCCGGCGGCGCACATCCAAGTAGTGGTGCACGGCGGGCAGATTCTTCCGTACGGCGGCGATCAAATTGTCGTAAACGGAATGCGGAACCTTGTCGGGATAGAGCGCCTGCGAAAGGGCGCTGTCGTAACCGCGTGCTTTGGCGTAATAGGCATCACTGTCGATCGAGCCCTTCAGCGTGGCCGCCATGGTGTTCTCGTGCGCCGTGAACTGTTCGTAGTATTGATGGAAGGCAGCTTTGCGCACCTCGCGGCTTGACGATTGCAGCAACTGCCCGAACGTGGCATTCGACAATTCGATCTTGACGCCATTTTCGTCGGTGACCATGCCGAATTTGAGATCGGCATCTAGCAGTTGGCGAAACGCATTTCCGGCGGCCTGCGCCATCTCGCCTTGCATGGCCAGCAGTTCTTCTTCCTTGTTGCCCAGCGTGTACTTCTTGAAACGCAACATTCGCTCCAGCAGCAAACGATACGGCTCAAGTTCATCCGCCGCGACCAACTCGCTCATTCGATCGTCGGTGATGGCAAGGATTTCAGGACGAATGTAACTCGCCGCCTGATCGGCACGGGTCGACGCATTCCCCAGCCGCGCCTTCTGCGCCTGGTAGGTGCCATTGGTTTGGTCTTCCGTGGTTTTAAGACCCGTGTAGGTGAACAGCCGCTCGCCGAGCCGGCTCAATTCCGCGTCGAAGCCGAGGCAGTCGGCCAGCGACGATGCACTTTCGGCGAGCTTTCCTCGGTATTGTTCGTATTCGGGAATCCTACCCATGAACTGCTCGAAGGCCTGCTCCCATTCTTCGTCCGAGGCGAAAAGAGTCGTCAGGTCCCAGGTGTCATTGACATTGACTTCGCTTCGCGGCGGCAGAGTTTTAGTTTCTTCCATGAGGTACTCTCAATGAATTGGCGGGAAGTTTTTGTTTTATCAAAGTAGAAGTTGGAAGCGGCCCGCGTGCCCCGGGAACGAAGAACTTCAAGAAGATGAGTGGCAAGGAACGGCTTCCGTCCTACGTTCTGATTTACCAAGTCAAAATGCCAGCGCCCCAAGTCAATCCCGCGCCGAATCCGCAGAGCAGAATTCGATCGCCTCGTTGGATCCGGCCGGCACGGTGGGCTTCATCCAACACCAAGGGGATACTGGCGGCGGACGTGTTGCCATAGCGGTCAAGGTTGACAAACACCTTGTCACGGTCAATGTCGAGTGAGTCGGCGGCGGCGTCGAGGATGCGGATGTTGGCTTGGTGGAGTACCAACAAATCAATGTTGTCCGCTTCCAGGTTCGCGTCCCGCAACACGTCGCGGGTCGCTTCCGAGATGGTCCGCACCGCCCATTTGAAGACTTGACGGCCTTCCATATGAATACAATGCAGGTTGGCGGCAATTGCCTCTTCCGAGATTGGCTCGCGCGAACCACCGGCGGGAATGCCCAGCAAGCCGGCGCCGTCGCCATCGGATCCCAGGCTGTAAGATAGCAGCCCTTGGTCGCCTTCCCCCGCGCCCAGCAATACCGCGCCCGCTCCGTCACCAAACAAAGGAAACGTCTTCTCATCGTCTGGGTTCAATACCCGAGACATGAGATCGGCCCCAATCACAAGGACTCGACGGCTGCAACCAGTTTTCACGAACTGCATGCCGGTGACCAGCGCATAAATGAAGCCCGTGCAAGCAGCGTTAAGATCCATGGCCGCGGCGGGCGACTGAAGCCGCGATTGAACTCGACAAGCGGTCGAAGGCATGACCGTGTCAGGCGTCATCGTGGCCACAATGATCAAGTCCACCTCACTGGCATCGACGTTGGCCTGCCGCAAGCAACGCTCGGCTGCCTGGACGGCCATATCGCTGGTGGCCATGTGGTCGGGCGCTTTGCGGCGCTGTTGAATCCCCGTTCGCTGGATTATCCAGTCGGCATCGTAGCCCAGTTCCGCCAGATCTTCGTTACGAACGACCCCGTCCGGAACATAGGAGCCGACTCCCAGAATTTGAACCCCGGTCAATGTGCCTGTATGAGAACTCGACCGCTTCGAGGTGCGGGATTCGGGTTGCGATAAGATGGATGCCATGGTGAGTATTCTGATTGAACCTAGTCGCGTCGCGTTAGGCTCCGGATTATACCATCAACTAGCGGGATTCGTTAGGAATCTCGACCCAAGTTCGATTTTGGTGGGACTGCAGTACCATGTCGGCCACCACCTGAGCCCGAAGACCGTCGTAAAAACTGGGCACGGCGTCCCGTTGCTCGACAATGGCCGAGATGAACTCCCATACCAAATCATACCGAAAAACGGTCGCCGGCTCGCCATCGGCTGGATTTCTCGGACTCGCGGCAGGTTTGAGGAACTCAGCGGGAACCTCGACCGGTGCCAGATCTTGGCCCGTCTTCCCCAGCAGGATGACGTTCGGCTCGTGAAGTCGATATACGGCCGACCCTTCAGATCCGTTCACTTCGGCCCATTCGTGCCCAAAACCGTTTCGTCCGTAGCCCTTGGCGAGTGTGGTTCCTTCCCAAACGCCGACTGCCCCACACTCAAATTCGCCAATTAGCGACGACCAATCGTCTACGTTCGACGGAGCGCAGCTTTTTCCGTCTGGAGTTTGGTCGCGCGGTGCAAAGCGGGCCACCGCCCCGCAGACGCGCTGGATTGGCCCAAGCAGATCAATGGCAAAATCGATGCGGTGAATCGTCATGTCGAACAGGTCGCCGGCCCCCGCCTTGTCCTGGTATTGCCGCCACCCCCAACTCGTCTCGGGAAGATCAAGGAACCGCTGACTGCGAAAGTGTCTCGGCTCGCCCAGTTGGCCAGCGCTCAATAAATGCCGCATATACCTCATTGAGGGGGCGAAACGATAAGTAAACGCGGTCATGTGGACCAAATTTGCATCGCGGGATGCCTGGTACATTTCGCGTACCTGGGCCGCATTAAGCCCCAGCGGCTTTTCGCACATCAAGTGCTTTCCGCCTTGGGCCGCAGCCAGCGAGATCGGATGATGGGTGAAATTTGGTGTCGCGACGATGAGGGCGTCGATATCGGGATCGCTGCAAATCTTTTCATAGTCAGTGGTTGCGTAATCGAATTCCCATTCGTTTTTCCGCTGATCGAGCAAGCCCGGGCTGGCGTCGCAAATTGCCTTTAGGCGGGCTCGTGGGTCGAGGTTGATAGCTGGTACGTGGTGGTAGTCGCTGACCATGCCGGCCCCGACGATCCCAACGTTGATGATTTCGTTCGCCGATTTTGCTGTCATTTTTTGTACCGATGAAACCGAAGAAATTCTCCGGCGCCGAAACAAAATTGATCAAACCCCAGATTATTTAACAACTTGTGACCAGGCTATTATTTTCTACCTGGCTTCACAAGTCCACCTAATGTGAATTGTTAGACAGCCTGCTGAGGAAAATCTGGTGCATCACCCCCATCAAGGGGTGTCCGACCCCAGATTTTCTGAATACATTGATCACAGACATCCTTCCTATGAAATCAAGACTCACCCCCTAACGTGGAAGACCGACCTACGATGTGCCTCCTGGCAATTCAATATCAACTCGTACCCGAATCCCCCATATTAGTGGCTGCTAACCGCGAAGAAAATTATGACCGCGCTAGTCTGCCACCTTCGATCCAATCAGGAAAGCCCCGCATTCTATGTGGCATGGACAAGCAAGCTGGGGGGACCTGGCTCGGCGTTAACCAGCACGGAATGTTCGTCGGGGTCAGCAATCGCGGCAAATTGTCCCGGCCAATTGCCCCCAAGTCCCGCGGAGTACTCTGTCGCCACCTGTTGCGGTGTGGATCCGCAAGACAGGCGGTTGATCGTGCCCTTGAGGAACTTCACACCGGCAACTACGACGGCGCGAACTACGTGATCGCCGACTCGGAGAGCGGGTGGGTTGTCCACGGCGGCGACGAAATAGAAGTATCAGAGCTGCAGGAAGGCCTGAGCATTATTAGCAATCGCGATGTAAATGACCCTCGCGATGAGCGGGTTATTTTGGCCCGTCGATTGCTGACGTTGCAAACGCTCGATTCACCAGTCAAATTCCTGGCCGTGGCCAGCAAGGTTTTCGCGCGGGCACCGTCACCTCCCGGCCGACCGAGCATGGTGCTGCGTTCCAAAGATCGGGGAACGGTCAGTTCGACATTGATCTCGCTCGGCAAAAAGCCCCGTGATGCGATCTATCAGTTCGCCAACGGTTCGCCGGACGAGACCAAATTCGAGGATTACTCGCCGCTGCTGCGAGATATCCTCAGCCGTGGGCTGCGTGAAGCACGGCAGAAGACGGCCAAGGCTTAAGCTGCCTTGCGCTTGGTTTTTTTGACCAACCGATACAGCAGGGCGTTGCCCTGCTTTCCAATTTGTCGCGCCGCGCCCATTTTTCGCAGGCAGTACGCGATACGCTGCGCACGATGCCGTGGAAGCTGCAGTAAGTCCGCCAAATGGCCGGTGTGAAACGAACTGGGAAGCCCTGGCGGGATCAGTTGAGTCAGGTCCGTCGCCAACTTAAAACGGCGGGTCTCTTGTACCTCGACAAGTCTTAGGTCCTCAACTTGATGGTCGTTGGCTCGATGTCGCCTACGCCGACCATGCCCCGGAAATCGCGTCTCTTCGACTTCCACCAACGGGACTTCCAGGGTCAGTCTCTTGTGTGGAAAGACACGAGTAAAATAGACCAACTCGTCGAACAGATCGAAAATCGTCCCCCGTTTCGGACTTAATCGACGACTCACGGTCTTGCCGCCTCGCCGGTCACGTTTCACAAGAGACTTGCGCGCGATGATTGGCTTGACCACGAGTACGTCATGTTTCTTTAGCAGCCGCTGCACCTTATCTCGAATAGCCGACAGCGAACCATGTTGAATCTCCACGAGCTGCTCGCCCATCACGACGTCAATTCGATAGTCGCCAAGCGGCACTTCCTGCCGCGCCCCGTCGCCGGCATAACATTCCTTTAGTTGCCGGTGCAGCGAAGTTTCCATTCGAATCAAGCTCCCAGACGATCGGCTCAGTCGTCAGCCGGCGGGTCGATTCCAAAGTCACGAATCGTCAACAGCGATCGAAAGGGATAGCCTCGCCCAGTAAATGACTCGGCACCGCCTTCCAGCCGATCGATGATGGCGACGACACCCTGGACCTTCATGCCGAAGGCTTCTACTTTCTCAATCGCTTTCAGTGAACTGCCCCCCGTGGTCACGACATCTTCGAGGATGATCGCGTTGTCGCCAGGTACCACCGGTCCTTCCACGTCGCGGCCCCGACCGTGCTCTTTGGCTTCCTTGCGCACAATGAAACCTTTTAGCGGCTTATCCAGTTGGCCGGCGACTGTGATGACCGCCGCGGTAATCGGATCAGCTCCGATCGCCATGCCGCCAACGGCGTCGGGCATGTTCTCGGCCAGTAATTCAAGAATGCCCAAGGCAACTTGGTTCGCGCCCGCGGAGCTTAGTGTCAACTTTCGGCAGTCGAGATAATAAGAGGCTTTGCGGCCCGACGCCAACGTGAAATCGCCGAATTCGAGTGCATGCTGACGCACTAGCGAGATGAGAGTTTCCTTCTGGTACACGGGAAGATTTCCTGCGGAGAGAGCGTGAGGTTAGGTCAACTCTGAATCCGCATCTATAACAATTCGGCGTGGTGCGTGATAGTAGCTCGCTGAAACAGTGCGATTGGCCGCCATTCCCCTTGGTGGCAAGGGGGAGGGCGGAAGGTGCGGAATTATTCGCCAAACTTGGCGGCTAACGTCGAATCTCGACGCGCGAACCTCGTGAAAGGATTCCGTAGACATCCCCGGCATCTTGTGGGCTTAAACCGATGCAGCCGTTGACACTGCCTCCCGCGGCATGGATGCAGACCTCACCTCCCAAGTCGATCCAAAATCGCCCGTAGGGATTGTCAGGATTTCCGGCGGGAATCGCTTGGCCGTTGCGCGGATAGAAGTCGCGTCCAGGTTGCTTGTCCTTGACGACGTACTTGCCACTTCGCGGACGCGGTTCGTCTCCAACGTTGATCTGGAATTGTCCCGCATACAGGCGTCCCAGAAACAGCGTCAGGCGGCTGGCGTCCAAGTCGACGAAGGCCTGAAATGGCCCTCGCAGCACTTTCAGTTCGGTTCTCGGCACCAGCAGGCGGCTATCGCTGATCACTTCACGATTGATGTTGAACAGCAGTTGAGCAGGAACTTGATACTCTTGGGCAAGCTCTTCAAGTTTGTCGCCAGGACTTACAATGTAGGACGTTTCAATTCGGTGTTCCGACGAGTAAATGACTTTCCCCGCCAGCGGATCCAGCCAGCTTTGCAATCGTTGTTGCTCGTCGGGCGATAGATCTGGTTGGCCATAATATAGAGAGAGTTCGGCAAGCGCATCGGACAAGCGGCCGTCATCAATGAGCTGTCGCGCGTCGTCAAAGGCCTTCTCCAATCCCGCTCGGGCAATATCCTGACCAGGGCCCAAGTCTTGAGCATTGTTGCCAGCGGGTGCGAATCCTGTCGGTGGCGGTGAACTAAAGGGAACTTCGTTTCGCGTGGTGGGCGGATCTGAAGCGGTTGGCTGACCCTGGAAGGCACCGCCAAAATCGTGGCCGCTATGGGGTGACGGCACGCCTTGCTTGGTGCTTGATCCCGCTGCTAAATTCGCTTCGGATTGAACTGGCGGACGCACGAGGCCTTCAAATTCCTGGGGAAAGTCAATCGCCGTCGGCTGTGGGAACTCAAGCCCCGCGGCCGCGGGGTCGGTCATCGCTCCGTCAATCGGCGGTGCCGACGGTACTCCAATATTGATATCGGCCGCCATCTGGGAAAGCGAAGCAAGTTCTGCCGGCACTTCGCCATCCTCGGGCATATTTAACACACGATACACGCCGTAGAGTACGCCGATTAGAATGATAACGACGACCGCGGTTTTCACCGTATTCACTTTCGTCCTCCTTGACGAATGCCTGCCTGCGATGGTTCGCAATTCAAGTTTCGGTGTTTTTTGGATGAGGTTTTATTCGACGAAGTGTCGGTTTACAATTTGATGGATCATGATCGAAGACGAATACGACTCGGAGTGGGCTCACTCTCACGATTGGGATCCGGCCGACGATGACGATGATGATAACGACAACGATGATGATTCTGAATTCGGTGACATTGATGTCGTTCCATGTCCGGAATGTGGCAGAGAAATTTTCGACGATGCTCCGCAATGTCCCCACTGTGGCAATTTCGTCATGAGCGACGTCAGTGTGTGGTCCGCGCGTCCCCGATGGTGGATCGTGCTCGGCCTGCTGGGCATGCTCGCGGTCATTATCTCCCTGGCTTTCTCCTTCTAACGAATCGGCTGCTACACGGAATTTCGCTGTTAGGAATTTCGGTGTGGGACTCTACATGATTACAAGTCGCGCCGCCAGAGCAGCATCCATCAATCGCTTGAGTTGGAAGCATCGACATATTTTCTTCGCGACGCGGTTCGCAGCAGATAATCAAGCTGCTTGTTGATGAACTCGTCGTGCGGCTTGCGCATGTGGCACCATTTAACATGTTGCAGAGCTTCTTCATATTCCTCGCTAGCAATGCAAGCTTGTGCCAGCAGTTGGCGGGACTGCATGTCGCTGGGTGCCATTTTGACCGCGTTCCGCGCGCTCCGCAGCGCATTTTCGCGATCCCCAAGGAACCGGTAGACGTTATTCGCCACGCGCCAATACATCGCGGCTTTGTCGCCGCGGTAGGAATTGGCCTGCTGACGCAGGGCTCGCAGATAGTGCGGCGCGATGATGCGCGCGTCGGCGAAACGTTCAATCCGATGGTAGGTTTGATAGAGTCTCATCAGGGCGTTCAAGTCGGGCTCCAACTCATCGAGCAAGAATTGGGCCGACAATCGTGGGGCCAGTTGCTCGATGATCTGCTGCTGGTAGCGAGGGTCATGATGAAAGGCCCGTTTCCAGTACTTCATCGCCGTGTCTCGGTCACCGGCTTCCATGGCGGTCGCACCAGCCTGCAGCAAAATCGAGGCATCGTGCGGCCGAACGCGCAAAGCCTGGTCAATGAGCAAACTTTGGGCCGAGCCGTCGGGGCGGTCCAGGAAGCTCAGCGCGGCGAGATAGGTATAGGCTTCGCCATGCAAGGGGCACAAGCGCGCGGCGGTTCCCGCGTGCCGAAGAGCGAGATCCAAGTATTTCCGATTTTGACCTAGCACCTCGTCCAGCCAGCGATCAGCCGCTTCGGCCGAGGAAAAACCAGACGCGGCGACCGCGTCGCGAATATGACTTAACGGAATTGGCGTCGGCGACTTGGCTTGCTCAAATTCGAATCGCTGAATGCAAAAGGCGGCCATTCTCAAATGCGCCCGGCTGTTGTTGGGATCCTGTTCTAGCGTCTTTGCCAAAAGAGGCATCATGACTTTGACATGGGATTCCAAGTTCTCCTGATCCTCGCTGGCGTCCAGCGCCAACGATATCGACAGGTAGCGATCCCAAGAGTGCCCTGCAAATACACTTGGAATTTGATAACCGACCATGAACACGCCCGCCAGCAAGGCCATGCTGGCCAACGTTGGCCAAGCTAGCCTAGCCAATAGCTGGCTCGATTTCGGCGAAGGTGGATCGTTTTCCATTGCCGCTGAATGGCTCTCTTCCGTTACACGGCTCAGGCGAAACAGGCAGGCGCAAAGGATCGCCGCAATGGCCATGCAGGCCGGTACATACCAAACGAAATCAAATGCCGAATGCAGCACACTGGCGACGAGTCCGGCAATAATTGCACCCGCGCAGGCGCTATGCCTCGGAGAAGCGATCTTGCGCAGCGCTCGCCACCCCCAGAAAAAACACAGGGCGATTCCGGTCGTCAGCAACGCCAGCCCGGCGATGCCATATTCGAGCAGCGTTTGCAGATAACCATTTTCAGTATGAGTGAATTCGACCGGCGAAAAGTGTTCAAAGTAGATTGGATAGACCTCACGCTGGCTGCCGCCGCCTGTTCCAAGCCAGAGAAACTGTTTTGCCGCCGTCAGGTTGGCGGCCCACAACTTGCGTCGATTCGCGTTGTGGTCCAAGTCATCCAGAGAGCCCGTCGTCAGGGTCCGCAATTGTGTTGAGATTTCTTGATAGCCATAGATTCCTAGTCCGCCACCCGCGAAGACACCCACGAGCAGGATGACGAGGAGCGTCTTGCGAGACAGCAGGGATCTGGAGGCGTAGATGCCGACGCAGGTGAGAAAGGCCACCGCGATGATGACCGCTCCACCCCGGGAATAACTCAACATTCCCGCCAGCAACACGAGTCCCAGAGAAATGCCTACCGCCAACTTCTGAACATGTCCTGCATTGCTCGTGGTGGCTTGGCCGAAGTGTTGGCTCGAAGATGGATGGCGATTGGCTGGACGGTGGCGACGACGAGATTGGTTTCCGCCCGATGCACTGGGCCGTCGCCTGTTCTGACCCGGCGCACGTTCATCCGTCGCACTTCGCTGAAGCCCGGCGTGCAGCAGCCGAGTCAGCCACCAGATCAGCGGCGCGGTTCCCAGTGCCAAAAAGTGTGCAAAGTGATTGGGGTTGGAGAATGAGGCCTTGGCTTCCTTGAATGTGTCGCGAAACGGATCCTGGTAGACCCACAGAAACTTGCCGTTCCCAAACAAGTACTGAGCCAGCCCTAGAACAGCCGCCGCCGCCGCCGCGATGGCGAGCCACCGCAAGATTCGCTCGATGTCGCGCAGCGATTGTACTCTTTGGACAACGACCAAGAACAACATCGCATGAGCCAAGTACATCACGAGAGCGCCGCGCGTGACGTGGGGCGTCAAGGAAATTTGCCTCCACGTGCCAAGTTGCACGTCTGAATTCGCGTCATTCCAAAGCGGCAGCAAGTCGCTGATTTGTGGCGAAATCGCCTGAATCCACGCATGCGGTAGTGGCACCAATTGCATCAGAATTAAGATCGCGCCCGCCACCAGCAACCATTCGGCTCCGCTGCGAGAGTACCGCGCATCCTTGCTGGTGGTTTGCCGCGCGCACCAAGCCGTCGCGGCCAGAGATACCAGTGAAAAGTAGATCATCCGCCCCAATGGATGGCGGCCGCCCATGAACAGCGGGACCGCGAAAACAACACCGGCCAAACTTAGGTCAACCAACTGCAACAAGAAATGCCGAGCGGATTTCAAGTCGAGCGAAATGCCGGGCAGCGAGATTGAGCCTATCGAAGAGCGATTTCGAGAGAGTGACGTTGCCATAGTGTTTGAAGGGAATCGAGTTAGGCGGCGCGGCGACGCTGAATTCCATCCCCTTTTGCGTCTTCATACGACAGCAATCGCGGTTCCGCATCGTCCCCGTCATCGCTCTCATTATCGATCTCACCGTTGCTTTCGTCGTCGCTTTCGTCATCGAGGCCGTATCCGTCGCCATATCCGTACCCATATCCGTACCCGTAACCGTAGTAGCCGTTCTTTTCGTCGCCGATGCGATTGGCCACGATCCCGAAAATGTTGAGCTTCATGGTCCGCAGTCCTTCCACGGCACGAAAGACCTTGCGGCGATGGTTCTTATCGGGTTGAACGACCAACACCACGCCGTCGGTCAAGCGCCCGATGATCATCGCATCGCTGGCGGCAAGCGAGGGTGGACAGTCGATCAGGATTTGGTCGTAGTTGGTTTCGGCCCAGGCGATAATCTCCGCCAGTCGCGGCCCGCTGAGCAGTTCGGCGGGATCAGACGGCTTGGGACCGCACGGCAACAGTTCCAGGTTCTCAATTCCCGTGCCTTGTATTCGCGGGCGAAGATCGTCTCCAATTTCTCCATCGGCACGCAGCGCATCGGAAAGGCCGGGCAGCCCACGCATGTTGAACAACCTTGAAAGCCCCGGCTTTCGCATGTCGGCGTCAATCAGCAAAGTGCGTTTGCCGAATTGAGCATACGAGACCGCCAGGTTGGCCAACACGGTTGTCTTTCCGTCACTGGGCTCGGTGCTGGTGACCGCCAGGCGTTCGCTCTCGTGTCCCGAAAACGCGAGAGTTGTCCGCAGTGTTCGGAACGATTCACTTTCCACCGCTTCGGGCGCGACATGAACCTGAATCGCGTCGACACCCGTCTCCGAGGTTGCCGGCAAGTTGCGAACCAAGGCCAGCACCGGAACGCCAACTTGTTCGCTCAGTTCTTCCGGCGACTGGAATCGATCGTCCAGCGTGTCCATGACATAGACCACGCCCACGCCGATGCCTAGTCCGGCTGTTAGGCACATGAGAATTGTAAGCGACAGTCGGGGCGAGACGGGTTGTTTGCTGGCGATGGAATCGGTCACAATGTCGATGCTCAACCGGGTACTGTCCTGCATATCGAGCATTTCCAGGCGATTCAGCAACATCTTGTGGTATTGATCCAGCCGATCCAATTCGCTTTCGACAATCACCAACTTGGCCATCTGATTGTTCAACTGAATAGCCTCGCCCTCCGCCACTCGAAACTGGTCCGCGAGTCGATACTCTTGCGTGCGGGCTATGGCAAGTTTCTCCTGAACCATGGAAGTCAGCATCGGCTCCAGCCGCTCGTTGCTGATGCTTGCCAACCGCTGGTAGACGATCGAATGATAATTGTCGAGAAAATGCTGTCTCGCAGCGGCCTGCCTCCGCAACCTGAGGACTTGTGGATGCCGGGGCCCCAAGTGTTGATCGAGCGAATCCAATTCGGCCCGGTCCTTGATCAGTTGTTGCTCAACAAGGTTCAAATTCTCCGTCGCCTGCGGATGCACTCCCAGCAAAGTGGCAATGACGTCCTTCCCGGTGACGGGTTCGAGCAACGTGAGATGCTGTCGTAGATCGCCGCCGTTGCTAATTGCCGATTGGATCGCGGCTTGGGCCGCTTCCAAGCTGATCCGCTCTTTTTGCACGTCGACGAGGGTCGCGTTCAATTGGATAGCGCGTTCCACCAGTGGATGCGAGAACTTGGATTGTTCGCCAACGTCCAGCACGCCCATCCTGGTGCGAACGTCGATGTACTGCTCCTGCTTATCGTCAATCCGTGTGTTGACGCCGGCCAGTTCGCCGGACAAGATCTTCTGCACTTCCGCTGCCGCATCCTGGCGATGCTTTTCCATGAACTCGACATAAGAGTTCACGATGGCATTGACGACCGCTTCACCGGCCTGAGGATTTCTAGAGAGATAAGACAGTTCGATGATGTTGGTGCGGCGTAATGAACGTGCCGAGAGGTGCGTCCGCAACTGTTCGATCCACTCTTCCCTTGGGTACGGTAGAAAATCCACGAGCATTTCCGGCGCGGAATTCTGCAACTGCTTCAGTGCTCCTTCGAGTACTCGGGCACTGGTAAACAGCTTTTCGTATGTGGGGATTTGGGGATCCTGGTTGGATGTCTGCACCGTCGACCCGCCGAGCGGGTCAGGACCCGACTGCGTCACGAGCAACTGCGCTTTAGCCTGATAGAGTGGTGTCTCGGTGAAGTAGTAGAGCGCGCCAAACACCAGCGCCACGACGACGGCCGCGACGACATACGCAATTCGAAGTCGAAGGACGCGGAGAAATCGTACCAGACCCCTCACCGTATCGGCCGAGGTCCGCAAGGACGAATCTGAAATCGCGGTTGGAGTTTCGTCGGTCATGTAAGATCTCGGCAGTCGCGCGACGGCCCCGCAAGGACGTCGCAACAGCCGCTTTGCCTAAAATAGAGTGGAACCAGCGCTGAATCCAAAGCGGACAAAGTCGCGCAGCGTTTGGACCATGAACGTCGTCGGCGTTTCCTCGACACTGATGATGTCGCCGGGAGCCAAACGCAGGTCGTGCGATTCGGGTTTGTTTTTTGCTTGTCTTACCGAGGCCATGATGACAATCGGTCGCCCGCCCTTGGGTCCCTTGCGAATGATCTTGACCTTGTTCGCGATCTGTAAAGTCCGCCCGCCGGCGGCGGCCAGCGACTCCGACAGACGCAGGTCGCGATCTCTCGGCAGGACATATCGGTCGGGTTTATTGACCAGCCCGGAAACGTGAATCGAGCGTTCCTCTTGTTTCATCACCATCACGACCGAGCCGTCGATGAGGGGAAAGTTGCCGTCATGCGTCGTCGCTTCCTTGAGATCCAGCCGTATCGTGCTATTTCGTGGGCGCCCGTCTTCCGGCGGCGGATAGGAAGCTACCGCGTTCGCACGACTACCCTGTCCTCGAAAGACCGTTGTGGGATGTTTGATTTCGATGATCGTGCTGGCGTCTTCCGTCAGTCCGCCGGCCGTGGATAATGCGGCCAGCAAATTGCTGTTGGCCACCGCCAGTTCATAGGGACCCGGTTCTTCCACTTCGCCGACGACGGTGATTTGATTCGCCTGGCGTTCCTTCAACAGCACTGACACGTTGGGATTGCGGTAAATGCCCCGTTCGATGCTGGCCTGACGCACGGCTGAACCGGCCTGCGGAAACGGCAGACCCGCCAAGCTCACCGTACCCACCAGCGGGATGCCGGCGGTTCCGTCGTCATTCACCTGGACGGTTGAAGCT
>JAJDEH010000292.1 GCA_029259935.1 Planctomycetota bacterium | reverse complement strand
CGAGGGTGTCGTCGCCCCATCCGCCTCGAAGCGTGTCATTGCCACCCAACCCAAGCAGCGTATCGTTGCCAGTTGATCCGATTAGCAGATCGCCGACATTATTGTGGCCGATCAGGATGTCGTCGCCACCCTCGCCAAACATTTGGTTGTAGATACGCCCGCCAATCATTGTGTCGTTCCCTTGGCCACCATGTGCTTCCAGCAGGAGAGGGGCGGCGCTAGAGAAGGTATCGTTGCCCTTATTTCCATAAAACTTGAGCTGGTTGACTTGGTTCGCGGGGACGAAGGCTTCCCTGTATCCAACCTCGTTACCTGCGTCGTCAAAGGTGCGCGCGACAACTCGGTAGGAGCCATCGACCTCGTCGAAGACTTGAACGTTATCTTTGAGATAATCGTAGTCCGTTCCGGTGATCGTAAGCACACCGTTGTTAAAGGCCACGCTGGCGACCGTTCCCCACGTGGAACCTTGGCCGGCGGCGTTGCTAGTCGATCCGTTGCCCGTCGCGTAACTGGCCACTTCGGCGGCTTCCACGTCGACCGGTGCTTCGATTTCGCACAGGTCCATGCCCGCGTCTCCCAGGTCGGCGGCCATCATTTCCCGAGGTTGCAGGTGCTCAAGACGTGATCCGAGCTTGGAACGGCGGGTGAGTTTCTTCGCGGTCGGTTTTCTGTTGAACCAAGACATGATAATTCTCCTCGTACTGGTGCCTGGCGTCGGTAAAGAGCCAGACGTTGTGTTGATGTGTTCGGCGTGGCGGAACGCGGCGGGTGCCACCACTTCGTTGTTGACGCGGTTGGCAAAGCAATGATTGCCTTGTTACAGATGAGAGGGCGCGAGGGGGCCTGGGGATTACGCGCGACGGGAGAATTTTTCGAAAAAGCTCATATTTTGGCCTTCGCGAAACAATTTAAGCGGCGTTTTTGGACTTCTCCATGCAGAGTGGAGAAGTCGTTTCTCTTCCATCGCTATGCGGGAGATAGAGAAACGCGATCTCCCGCTTCGAACTGCGGCGAGATCGCTACGATTGCCGGACCGTGGACTTCAAGCAATCCTCATCGATCGGCGACGGTCGCGATTGGAAGGATCGCGTCCGTCGCTCGCCCAAAAGCGGGACATTCAAGAGTCTCGTTTTGGAAATGCAATGTGAAACCGCACAGACTGGGCTGGTGGTGAGGCTAAGTCCAACCCTGGCCCAGTTTCGCGTAGTTACTGCCCGAAACTCGCGCCGCGAATGGGTTGGGCGTAAGAAGATGCGGATTCGTTGGTTCCTTGCCAGCTTGAATCAGAGGTCCCCGCGGGTTGGCCCGATTGGAACTGACCGTGATTTGCGGGTTGGGCGGTGAGCCTGGTGGCTTGCATGGGGGCGGGCGATGCACGTCGGTCGGCCAATGTGTAACTTGGTTGGTCGACGTTCCACGGGGCGACCGGACCCGCGTCGGACGGCGCGAAGGCTTGCGAATAACCGGTACTCTGTTGCTGCTGCCATCCCACCACTTGCTTCGACGCTTGCGGCCCGCTGGCGAACGTGTGCTGGGAACTGGAGAAATCCGCGCTGGCGACCTGTTTCGCCACTTCCGACTCGGGTGCCACTGGCTCGTCATCTTGCTCGACTTGAGCCACGGCTGCTTCCGGTTCTTGAGCTATCGCCTGTGCGTCGCTTTCGTCGCCGGCCTCGTCGATGTTTGATTCGGCAAGCTGAGTCGCGCCACCCTCTTCCGTTGCGTCCGTGTCTGGAACTCTCCAAAACGCCAACTGGGCAACATTAAATCGGTTGCCAGCACAGCCGCTCGTCAGGGAAACGGCCACGGTGAGTGCGAACAGGACGGTGCACCGCAAGAATCTGCGATTCGTTTTCATGATTAGCTCGGCAGGTAGGGGGGAACAGTGTGGAGGATTTGCCGCTGGCGGGAAGGCTGTAGATGGTGAAGGGGCATCGTACAACAGCCTCTATTGGTCTTCGTCAGACGACCCCCAGTGCAATCATCCGCGACGACTGACGCAAACGGAAAACTCCGCTGCCGGGTCCGGTCGCAACGATTATGTAGGAGCGATAATCCTCACGATTCGCGGTGTTTTGCTAGCTGCAGGGCCTGAATCCGAAGATCGGCGGCCACCGATGTTGTTCCGCCATTTTCGAATTCAATTCGATCCATTGCCAGCAGCTTCACAAGGCTGCCAAGTTCGGTTTTTCCACTTGCGAACATCGAACCGATCGGCCGAAATCTGAATCGACACGGCACCATCTTCCGCGGTGTGCAAGACGGTGGTTTCGCTGGTTCGAAAGCGGTCGGTCAGTAAGCCAATGTTGTCTCGCCGGCCGCCACTAATCACGACCCATTCGGGAGTCGACCAACGCAACACCGCCCCCGGCTGGCTCCCGGCCGCGCCATGATGCGGAGCCATGATGGCGCGGCAGTCAATCGGTCGCTCTGCAAGCAGATCGTCCAGTCCCGGCGACTCGAGATCCCCCGCGAGTAAAACTCGCTGGTCGCAATAATCCAACAACAGCACGATGCTGTTTGCGTTATCGCCGCCCAGCACGCCGCTGCTTGGCGGATGAAGAATTTTCAACTCAACGTCGTTTGTCGCCCGCAGTCGGTCTTCCATCGATACAAATTCAATGGGAACGTCCGCCGCTTCGATCGCTTGGCGCAGTGCCTGCAATCCGGCGGATTGTTGTTGCTGATCAAACATGACGGGCGAAACGTAGACGGTGCCGACCGAGACGCGACCCAGTATTCCTGGCAGGGCGTTGTAATGATCCGCGTCGGCGTGCGACAAGATGACGGCATCGATGTGAGTGATTCCTCGCGACCACAGGTAGCCCGTCACGGCTTGCGTGGCCCGATGTGGAAACCCGAGTCGACCGGCGTCGTACAGCAGCACTTCGCCCCCAGGCAACTCCATCACGACCGAGGTTCCGTGGCCCACCGACAAAAAAGTGCAGCGCAAGTCGGGAGTCGGATCTTCACGAAATGGCGCAGCGGGCGCACTGTACAATCCCACGGCAATCCAGGCCAAGACAGCCGCAACACACCAGCGTCGGGGCGGACGCCAAGCAGGCAGCGCGACGAATAACCCCAATCCAACATAAGTCAACGCGACCCACCAAGCATCCGGCGCGGGGACAAAGTAGTGACTTCCACTGATTGGCCGTCCAGCCTGGACCAGCGATTCAATGACATAAAAACATTTGTCACAAATCCAGCCACACAGTGTGCCCACGGGCGGCACCAGCCAACCAAAGATCAGCACTCCGAACCCGAAAAATAACGCCAGACCCATCGGAATGATGAGCAGAGGATTGAGAATCGTCGCCGCTGGTGAAAACAGGTGATAGTAATACAAAACCAACGGCAGCGCGACGGCCCAAATTACGGCGCTTGCCAAAACAGCCCGGCTGATCACAAAGGTGACTCGACGCAGCCATGCAACCGGCCAAGGACGAGTGCTGGCAATCAGCCGATCCAACGGATCTTCAATGGACTTCGGTGCCAGCCAACCGGCGCTGCACATGAGCGTGGCGACTGCCAGGAAACTCAACTGAGTTCCCGGCATGAACAGTTGGGCTGGATTGCAGAACAGGACCACAAAGCCGGCGGCCGCCAACGTATTGAACGACAGCGCGGGCCGTCCCAGCAGTTGGCCAAAACACATCGTGACAATCAGAATCGTGGCCCGTACGACCGGCGGTCGGGCATCGGTCAAAAATGAGTACGCCACGACGAACGCGATCATTCCCCAAATCGCGTAATGGCGGCGGACATTTCCGATTCGCATCACCAACGAAAAGAAGTAGGCCAACATGCCAACATGTAGTCCGGAAATCGCCAGCAGGTGGACGGTTCCCGTCGCGAAGAAATCTTCACGACGTTGATGGTCGACTTGTTCCCGAGCACCGATCAAGACCGCGGCCGCCAAGCCGGCCCGATCGTTGCGTACATGGTGCCGCAACATGCGGTGGTAGTGGGTCCGCAGCAAGCTCATCTGCCGCCACGGGTTCAGCCAAGATCCCGACTGTACTATTTGGACGCAATCGGGATTGGGGGCGAACAGGCCAAACAGTTGGCGCTGCGCGCGGCGGTGAGATCGCAAATCGAACTCGCCCGGATTCCCCAATGCAACCGGACGGCTCGCAAATGCAAATACTTCAAGCCGGTCCCCCGCCGTGATGCCCAAGGCGTGACCGTCCACCGTAAGCCGGGTTTGTCCCGAGGCGGCTTGCCATTGATCACCATGGCGCACCTTGGTCAGCCGCAATCGAACTTCGGTGCGGTCGCCCCGTTGGAATGTGGACATTGGGTCGACCGGGGGCGCGGGAATGAATCGCGACTCTGTCAGGGCGATCGCTTCCACGCGGACAGGATGAGACTTTCGCGATACGCTACGTCCCAACTCATGCGATTCGAATAGGTTCCAGTGGCAATGATGCCAAATCGCCCCCAAGCAGCCAACAGCCAGTAACAATATCCAGGCGGCAAACCGCGGGTGACGGCGCATCCACAGCAGAATCCAAACGGCGAAAAGTCCGCACGCCGAGACAAAGAGCCAAGACAATCGCGGCGAGAAAAATCGGTCGACACCAATTCCGGCGGCGAAAGCTGCTAGAGAAACAACCAGCGGTTGATACCGTGGTATGTTGGTCGATGTGGCTCCCATGACCGCCCCAACGCATGTACCGGCAAGCAAAGAGTGACTGCAACCGATAATCTAACGCTCAGGGCGACGAAAGCAAGGTTCTTCCCTTGCCAAGGAGGAGCCCGAGGGGGTCTTGAGGAACGAATCGAACGAATCGACTGGAGATGATGAGCCCGCTATATACGGGTAACTTCCAACCGGTTCCTGATTTCGCGCACGCCGTCAATTCGGCGAACAGTTTCCTGCGCCATTTGCTTTTGAAAGAACGTGCCCACTTCACCGTGCAGCACGACGCAACCCGACTCGGATTCTACTCGCAGTTTCCGTCCAGAAAGATAAGGGCTCGTGCTGATCGCACTTTGCAACTGGTCCTCAAACGTCAATTCTTGAACAGACATGGAAACTGCACCCCTTGGAGAAGCGATTGCACACAAGCGACCAAGCAAGAATCTAATCGGTCAAATCCATGCTACTGGTAAACTTTGCCGGTCAAAAAAGATGCAGAAACTGAAGCTGCTTGCGTGGCTGTACGGTCTGTGTCGAATGGACGGACAGCCCAACTCGCCCTAGCCGGTAAATATGAACACAATCAAGGGAAGCAGAGCGAGGATTACAAGAAACGCCGCAATCCCCGCCAGTCTCCGCTGGATGCCGTTCGCCAACTCGGGCCGCCTTGAAATTTGTAGGAGCTGCTCGATGCGTTGATCGGAACTCGGGTGCAGCCACGTTGCGCGGCGTGGGCCACGAGGCAACGGTAGGTCGATGGTCCGCAGTGCGCTAATCAACTGTTGAGCTCGGTCGGCCGCGAACACACTCGCGCCGCCATGTTTCGACACCTCGAAACAGGAAGCTAAATCGGCGTCGAATTCGAGAACCTTCGACAGCCAACTCAATGCGGACACACAGTAGAATATCGTCGCGATCGCGCAAATACTCAGGCTGGGCTGCGACAGCAACGACGGAGCAACACGCCAAACCACGAACCAGGCGGTGGCGGCCGGCAACAGAGCGGCTATTCGCCACCACGGATGAAAACGACGCAGGTGCGCCGCTTCATGCAAGACGAACGCTTCGATTTCGTGTGGCGCCAGTCGCGTTAGCAAGCCATCGGAGATCAGCAGGCAACGGCACCATGGTAAGAAGCCGCTGACGGCCGCGTTCACGACTCGTCCGTCGGTATTCCAAACTCGCACGTCTTGGCAGCGAAGCCCTGCTTCCCTAGTCGCCGTGTTTAGCCTGTTGCGTAGATCGCCTCCAGGAAGTGGATCCGTGCGCCAGGCTAGGCGGATTATCCAAGGAAATGCGATCAGTAGTATTGCCAAACTTCCGATGTATAGAAAAACTTCGCCGCCGTCCGCGACTAGACGTGGAAAATATTCCGCAAGATCACGGACCAGCACAATGGCCACCACCGGCACCAGCGCGGGCAGCACATAGTGTCGAAAATGAGTCATTACATATCCGAGACGATGCCTGGAACCGCGTCGTGCCGAACCCGTTCCCTCCAGATTGCAAAATATCGCCCAGGAAATGAGCAGCGACCCGAGGGCCGGTGCCATGATGATCAGTTCGTCTATCAGAATCCAGCCGGAAAAACTCCAATTGCCACGGACGAGTTGAGGCCATTTCAGTGCATAGAGGACTCCGAAACTAAGAGCGGTCCAGATGATCAAGTGAAAAGTTAAGAGCCTCGCCAGGCTTTGTACTCGACTGCCATGAGATTGCCGAACGGAGAATTTCTGATTGACGGCAAGCGTTCCGTATCCCGCAAACAAGACGACAAATAGGCAGGCGAAGACCACGGCACAGCAACGGCCGACCGCCCCATCGGTTGGTTGATTCGGCAAGAATTCGGCAATCAGAATTGAGCCGACCAGGACTAGGATAACTGCGAGCTGCATGGTTGAAGAAGTTCACGCACTGATTTGCCCCCTAGTTCGAGACTAGTCACGAGCGTCTTTGAAGGCAAGCCCGCGCCCTGGGCAAGAGTGGGCTTTAAATCCGCGGGAGTGCGAGGCCCGGGCCTACCTCGAATGATGCTGTGCCGACCGCTCGCGAGTAATCACGCCTGCAGCCAGCCAGGCAGTTGGCCCGCCGGAGGCATTTGAATCACCTGGGCTTGGCGGATACCTTCCACGCCAAGCACTTCTTGCATGGCTTGGATGGAAGGCAGGTCGTCCAGATTGAGAACGCCCACCGCATCACCGCCGGGAGTTTGCCCCGCTCGACCGACGGCCATTTGGGCTATGTTGACATTATACCGTCCAAAGATGTTGCCGACCGCGCCGATGACTCCCGGTACGTCGCTATGGGTGAAGATCAGCAGATTGCCGTCCAGATATGCTTCCAACCGATAATCGCCCAATCGGAACAGCCTAGGCATGTCCGTGCCGAAGAGTGTGCCTCCGGCTATCAACGTCTTGTCGTCTCCGGCAACCTCCGCCCGGATCGACGAACTGAACGCGCCCATCTCGCTACGTGACTCTTCGGTCAACTTGATTCCTCGTTCGCGCAGCAACACTTCGGCGTTGACGATGTTAACGTCGGCGTCGAGGGCTTTTTCCAAAAGGCCGGCACAAAAAGCGGCGGTCAGCAGCTTCGTATCCTTTTGTGCAACTTCGCCTCGATAACCAAGTTGGCATCGTGAAATCCCACCGCCGTGCCATTGAGCCAGCAGCAGCCCCAATCGATAAGAAACATCCAGGTAACCTCGGAGCGACTGAAGTGTCTTTGGGTCGATGGCGGCCATGTTGACGGCGTGGCGTACTTCTCCCGTCGTCAAGTAATTGACCAGCAGATTCGCCGCTTCGATCGCCACTTGAGTTTGAGCCTCCTCGGTACTGGCTCCCAGATGCGGAGTGCAAACGACACCCTGCATGCCAAACAGTGGACTGTCCGTGCAGGGTTCCTCGCGAAAAACGTCCAAGGCGACACCGGCCAGCTTGCCGCTGTTGAGGCCGTCCACGAGGGCCGCTTCGTCGTAGATTCCGCCGCGGGCGGCATTAATCAGCCGAGCGCCCGGTTTGATCATTTCGATTTCGGCAGCGCTGATTAGATTCTCCGTTTCGGGCGTAAGCGGCGTATGCACGGTGAGATAGTCGATGCGGGGCAACATGTCGCGGGCCGCTTCCACCAATTCAATGCCCAGTTCTGACGCCCTCTCCGCGGAAAGAAAAGGATCGTAGCCGATGACGCGCATCTCGAAAGCCAGCGCCCGCTTGGCAACTTCCTGGCCAATGCGTCCCAGGCCGACGATGCCCAGGGTCTTGTCGGCCAGTTGCGATCCCATATAGTCTTTGCGATTCCACTTGCCCTCAATCAGGCTCTGGTAGGCGGGAGCCACGCTGCGCGACAAAGCCAGCATTAGGGTAAAGGCGTGTTCGGCCGTGCTGAGCGTATTTCCGGTCGGCGTGTTCATCACCACGATACCCAGCCGAGTGGCCGCCGTTTTGTCGATGTTGTCGGTGCCCACGCCGGCTCGCGCGATTCCTTTCAGCCGCCCATTCCCTTTCAGCACTCCCGCCGTGATTTTCACGCCACTGCGGCAAATCGCCCCGTCGGCAGTAGCCAGCGCTGCGCGCAATGCTTCGTCTTTGAGCCCGGTTTGAACTTCGTAGTCAATGCCGGGCGCGGACTCCAGTAAGTCGAGACCTTCCTGAGCGATATTATCGAGAACAATAACTTTGGCCATGAGCGTTTCTTGATTGTCGCTGATCGCTCCGCGATCAGGACGTTTTTCGATCTGTTCGCGGAGCGAACGACGACTAACTTAATGTCGACTGCGGAAATCACGCATGAAGTCCCGCAGCGCTTGAACGCCTTCCGTCGGCATCGCATTGTAAATCGACGCCCGGATTCCGCCCACGCTGCGATGTCCCTTGAGACTGCACAGCGATTGCTGTTCGGCCTGAGCCAAAAACTCCTGCTCTTTCTCTTCATCCGGCAAACGGAACGTCACGTTCATTACCGACCGGTCTTCGGTCCGCGCGTGCCCCTTATAAAAACCGTCGCTTTCGTCAATCGCTTCGTATAGCAGGTCCGCTTTTGCCCGATTTCGCGCAAACATCTTTTCCAGGCCGCCAACCTCCTCGGCCAGCCATTTCGCGACGAGTCCCATGATGTAGATGCCGAACGTGGGCGGCGTGTTATACAGCGAGTTGTTGTCAGCATGTTCGCGATAGTTCAAATAGCCGGGCAACGAATCTTGGCTCCGCTCGAGCAAATCGTCGCGAATAATCACCACCGTCACGCCAGCCGGCCCGGCGTTCTTTTGGGCACAAGCGTAAAGGAGCCCATACCGATCAATCGGTAGCGGCCGGCTGAGAAAGTCAGAGGACGCGTCGCAAACGAGCGGAACATCGCCGACCGCCGGTTCACTCAGGAACTGAACGCCTTGAATCGTCTCATTGGAGGTGAAATGGGCGTAGGCCGCGTCCGGATTAAGTTGCATCTGACCCGAAGACGGCAACCGATCGTATCCACTTTCCTTGCCATCCCAGACAACTCGCGGCTCGCCTTCACGGACCGCCTCGTCAAGGGCTTTCTTTCCCCAACTTCCCGTCAAAATATAGTCGCCCGCCACCGCTTGCCCGCGTGCCAGGTTCATGGGCACCATGGAAAATTGCAATCGCGATCCGCCTTGCAGAAATAAGACGCGATAGCGATCGGGTATCGCCAACACCTTGCGCAATCCCTCTTCGGCACTAGCCAAGATTTCCAAGAACGGCTTGCTCCGATGGCTGATTTCCAACACCGAGCTGCCGACACCCGGCAATGAAACCAAATCCCGCTGAGCCTGCTCAAGGACCGGCAGCGGAAGTACCGCGGGTCCCGCGGAAAAGTTGAACACGCGATCGGTCAAGATTGACGTTTCCATGAATGGCAACACTCAGCGAATAGCGAAACAAGGTGGGAATTGGGAGACGATCCCAGATTCTACGCTCTACGTAGAATATTGAGAAGAACAGCTAATCCGTGAAAAGTCAGCGCGATTCCCAGCTTGGACGTGCTTCGGCGCACCCAAAGTCGCCGCCCCTTACGCAGTAAAGAGATCCGCTGGCTGGAAATCACCCAGCAAGGCTGACGCGGATTCGATTCCTAGCCACTGATCTAGAATTGCGGCGTGGATTTGACGGAAGTCGATGGACATCTTGAAGTCACCTTCTTCCAGATCAACTAGGCTGGGTCTCTTCGCGTGTAGGCCGGCTTTGACGCCGGAGCCGGCAAGGAAAACCGGTCCCGCGGTGCCGTGGTCGGTGCCGAGGGAGGCATTTTCCGTCACGCGGCGACCGAATTCGCTGAAACAGAGTACCGCGACACGGTCGTCGAGTTTGGAAGCACGGAGGTCTTCGAGGAAGGCGAAGACCGCGCTTGATAGTTCGCCTAGCAAACGAGAGTGTGCGACGAGTTGCGCGGCGTGAGTGTCGTACCCGGGCTGAACAGCGTAAAAGACGCGTGTGCCAAAGCCGGATTTGATGAGACGCGAGACGAGTCGCAAGCGATTTGCCAAAGTGGTGTTGGGGTAACTTGCGCCGGAATCGGGCTTGGCGGCGAGTTCACTCAGGCGCTCGGCGGTTGAATATGCGTCGACCGAAGTGCGCTGAACGAAGGACGTGAGATCGTTGTCGGAGATGTTCCGATCGACAGCGGATGTGGCGACCGTTTTGGGCAGCTTAAACTCGTCGATGCGGTTCATTGCCGCGGCGACGCTACGGCGACCGCGAATCGCGATGGGTGGTTGCTCTTTGCCGACCAGCAACGCCGCTGGCGAGCCATCTTGGGGACGCTTGGTTTGATCTAAAGCGCGTCCGATCCAGCCGTGTGTGTTGTGTTCTGTCGGGTCGAAACTGCAGGTTTGCCAAATCGCCATGCTCACATCGTGCGAGCGATTCGGGTTCGGATAGCCGACGCCTTCGACAATGGCCAGCCGCTGGCTCTCGAACAGCTTGCCAAACCCGCTCATCGACGGATGCAGGCCAACTTCGTTGTTTAACTTGACCAGCAGTTGCGGTGAAAGGCGCAGCCGTCTGCGATGTTTCGCATAGCCTTCGTCGGCGAATGGGACAACGGTGTTGACTCCATCGTTGCCGCCGTCGAGTTGAATGACCACCAGGATTCGGTCGTCCGGCTTTGTCTCAACGGCGCGGGCGGTGTTCGCTAGAAACGCCGGAACGCTGGGAGCAAGCGACAGCAGCGATGAGCGTTTCAGGAACTCACGGCGATTGAACATCGGTCGGCCTCCATTAGTTGTTCGTTACGTTATCCCAGTTGAGCTTCGGGCGACGCAAGCACGGTTTCAAAAATGGCGTGGGAAAGATCGCCCGCATTTTCTTTCGCCAGAACGCTGTCGCGAATTCGTTGGCGGCATTCGTTTGACGGGCTTGTGATCAGCAGCTTCGCGGCAAACTCGACGAGCCGGTCGTGATCGCCGCTGCCTTCGACGTGTTTTTTGAACAGCCTTGCCGCGTCCAGTGGCCTCTCGGGCCTTCGCAGTGAGCCGCGAACCAACTCCGACGCGAAGGCAATTCTGCCGATCATCGAACGAGTCGAGATCCATTCACGGCCGCCGGGCCAGCCGAAGACGTTGGGCGGGTAGAACAGATCCTGGCCCAACCTCGCCGTCCATTCACTCAAGACGAGCGTGCTTGGCGGCGGATCGAACAGTTCCAAGGCTCGCACCGCGCCGACAACGTATTCGACCGGTCCCAGTACTCGCGTTCCGATGTTGCCCCGCGAGAAAAAGGCTTCGGAACGAAGGATCGTCTCGACGGCCCAACCAACATCAAGATCGCGCGCCCGCAGTCCGACAGCCAGTTCTTCCTGAAGGGCGTCGTCAAGGGCTCCTTCGCCGAAGAAATGGTCGCACAACCGCCAGGCGATTCGTTTCGCGGTCGCCGGGTGTTTGAGAACCGTTTTCAAAACGCCGTCGCCGTCAAACTGGTGTTGTTTCCCCAGGAACTGCTTTTCACCATCATCGTGATGCACTTCGACGTAGCGGAATCGACCGTTTTTCGTCGTCCAACCCGTCAGCGCCCGCGCGGCCTGCTTGACATCTTCTTCCTTGTAGTTGCCGACGCCCAGGCTAAACAGTTCCATCAGTTCGCGGGCGAGGTTTTCGTTGGGATGTTGCTTGCGGTTGGAATCGGCATCGAGCCAGACCAGGATTGCGGGATCCTTGACGGTTTGTGTCAACAGTTTGCCGAATGGCTGCCGAGTGCAGTCGCGAAAAATTTCGTTCTGCCGCTGCATCGCATGGACATTGGCGACTTTGAGGTTGCTGGTCGCGAAATGGTTGTGCCACATCAACGTCAGCCGCTCGGTCAACGGATCGGGTGAGAAGATCATCCGATACAGCCACCACGCCTTCAGATGACCCGGGTTGTTCGCCGCCACCGCCGCATCGCCAATCACCCGCGACATCGCATCGAAGTCTCTGGGCACGCCCGTTGAGTACGCGTCGCCAGCGAGCAAGCGATCGATCGCCGCGTCTGGGCCGTCGTGCAAATCACGTTGGACTTCCGCCCAGGTCGCGGCGAATCCCGCGCGGCGGTGCAGGTGTGCTACTCGTTGCACGTTCCAAGGGGATTGTTCACTCGGCTGATAGGCTTTCCAGCTCATCGTCATCACCTTCGCGCTGCGAATCGAACTTGGCTATCGCAGTTTGTTAATCGTCAAGTCTTTGAAATCCCGCACCTGACCGCTTTCGACGGCACGTTCGCCGTGGTTCGCGTAGCCGCGGTAAAGGCGGTCACCTTCCTGAAAGTCCAACACGAATGGCTCTCCCGGCATCAGGCCATCGACTCGGAAGCGACCCTTGGCGTCGGTTGTGGCCGTTGCCATCGCTGAGTAACCGCGGAGTTCGTCGGCCGGCTGGTTCTTGTAGTACCTAACGATCACTTTGGCGTTCCCAATTGGAGCACCTTCGTCCAGCGCGCGGCCAACAACGGATCCAGTAGGAGCAAGTTTGACGACGACGGGCGCGGCTTCATTTCCCTTCACGGTCAAAGATGCCGCCAATTGCCGCCGTGGGTGCAACAGCAATAACTTGCGTGGCCGGTCTTCACCGAGTCCATAAACGGTACAGCGACTCTCTCCGAGTCGAATAGTACTGAATCGGTGCTCGGTCACGCCCACGGCGAACGCTCCCGTGATCTGCTTCCCTTGGTCGTCCTGGATTTCTACTTGCCGTGTGCCGCCACGATCGAGCTTCAGCTCGACACCGACTGCCTCACCGTCCGGCTTCAGATCCAGGTACTTCACCGCGCTCTTGAGCATCAGGTACTCGATCGAGCCATCGGCCTTTACGAAGTAACTCGCGCCGGCTTGCATCTTCACCTCGACTTGCTTTGCATCCTCGGCACTAAATTTTGCCTCGCGGAATGGATTAATTTCGCTTTGCCCCATCTTCTCGCGATGCAGTACCTGCGCTGTCACAACGCTTGGGCCGGGGATGGTGACGAGCCGAAAAGTCCCATCGGGCTTGGTGTTAATACTTGGGGATTCACGTAAGTAGGAGGCATACGCAGGTTGATCGAGATACTTATTGCCCGGCAACGGAGTGGCTCGAATGCGCGACCAAACTCCCTGCCCCGTTTTTGGATCGACGACCCGACCGGTAAGGACAACGCCTTCCGTCAGTTCGACGTCGATGTTCAACTTGCGTTCGCCCTCGGGAAACGTTGCGACAATGCTTCGCTGCAGCAGCGTATCGCGGCCCGCTGGGGGAATGACGCTGATGGAGTGTTCGGGCCGACGTCCGACTCCGTGGATCGAGAACGCACCATTTTCATCGGTGAGTGCGGAGGCCGCGATGTTGTATCCCACGACCGTTGTGACCATCGCCCGCGAGAGCGGCGTGCGGTCCTTGCCGAGGTACACAACGCCCTCGATGGTGCGCCCGGAGTCGACGACGTGACGGAACTGAGGTCCAATAAGCTGTGGAAGCAGTCCGGGACGACGGCTCTCGGCGGGCCAGCGGCGTAGCGCTGCGTCGTTGTGCAGCTTGGCGTCAAAGCCCGGCCGATTGACAACCCACAGCTTCGTGCTTGCCAGCCGCGGGTGCTTCATTTCGAGAAACGCAACGCGGTCCCCACCGACACCCTGGATCTCGAATTTGCCATCCTCGTCGGTCTTTGCTGATAGATCAGCGTGTGCGGGTAGCCGATCCGCGGCCCCCATCGCGACGTTGGCGTCGTTCTTCCAAGCCTCGAGAAATCCGTCGAGCGAACCAGTCGACGAGCGTAGCAAACCGGTAATCCTAACCATCACGCCCGCCACCGGCCGACCCTCCGTGTTGAGAATCTGTCCGCGAATCGGCTTGGCCTTCGCGTCCTTGCTCGCATTTTCCTGGGCGGGATCGTCACCGTTTGCTTTCGCCGCGACGTTTGAATCGTCCTGTTCAGCATGCGCTTGCCCAATCCCCAACAAACCAGCACCCAGCGTGCAAGTCGCTCCCATGAGGATGATCGCCGCCAGCGCGACACGGCCCGTTCGAGTCGAAGGGGATCGCGACGAATCCAAAATGCGAACGACCCGCTTGGCCAGCGACGACTTGAACGACACGATCCCCGCGCCGACACAAGCGGCGGACCATTCCGGTTGATAGCGTTCGGCGATATCGACCAATTGCCGAGCGTACTCGGCGCGGTCGCTGCCGAAATGAACGACGAAATCGTCCGCGACATCGTCGGCGGCTTGTTCGAGGCGACGGCTCAGAAGCCAAGTCAATGGTTGGAACCATAGCAACGCCGTCGTGAGGCGACTGAGCAACTGCCAGGAGCAATCGTGACGGCGAAGGTGAGCCATCTCGTGGACGAGTATGTCACGACTGACGGATTCCATGGCGGCTGGCAACAGAACCGTTGGACGAAAGATGCCAACAAGGCACGGGCTATGGATTTGCGAGCTGACGCCAATCGCCGGCATTCGGACACCGACAACGCGCGAGAGTGCCTCGCACGCCGCTGCCGCACCGCTGTCGGCCGACACCGCACGACCGCGGCCACGTAGCACCATCAAATTGGCCACCATGATCCGTCCAATCAGTAAAACAGCGATCACCGACCAGGCAGTTCCTACCGCGGCGTACGTCCAGGTGACCAGCGGAACGCCTGCCATAAGAACCGGCCCTGCTTGTGCTCGACGAGTACGAGACTCCAAG
>JAJDEH010000291.1 GCA_029259935.1 Planctomycetota bacterium | reverse complement strand
CGACGGCCGCGGCGCCGGGAAACTTGCTAGGCAGTTACTTGATGACGATTGACGCTCCGCTGATGTTCTTTTGGTGCGCGTCGCTGTATTGCATTTGGCGAGTCTTGGAAAGTGGCCGCCACCGACCAGGGTGGATCGCGGCCGCGACGATTGCCACCGGGCTGGGCGTACTCAGCAAGCAGACGATGTTGGCCTTCCTGCCGCTGTTGTTGGTGTTCTTGATTTGGAACCGAAACGACCGTGCGGAAATCAAGCGCTGGGGGCTTTGGGTTTGGGCAACGCTATCGTTGTGCTTTCTGATTCCGCCCATTTGGTGGAACAGCCGTCATGGTTGGGTCACCCTAGCGCATACGGGCGGCCACTTTTCCGTGGAGCGATCGGGGCTGTCTCGCAGTTTCGTCACGAGCGGAGAATTTATACTCGGACAAATCGGAATCGTTTCTCCCATTCTTTGTTTACTGTTTGTGCTGGTTCTGTTTGCGGTGTTGAGAAAGACGAACGAACTTGGCCGCAAAGAGAAGTTTTTAATTTGCTTCAGTATTCTCCCAGCGATACCGGTACTGCTGCTGAGTCTCTTCCAGCGGGTGCAGCCGAATTGGCCGGGAGTGATTTATTCGGCGGGCATGGTCCTGGTGGCCGCATGGGCTTTTGGCGCGGCACGGATTGGCGTGTCTTTTCCCAGGCTGCGGACCTTGTTTCACGCCGGCGTTGGGCTGGGATTCGTCTGTTGTGGCCTGATTGTCGCTTGGCCGTTTACGTCGCGCGCTTTGGCTTTGGAAGGGCGAAAGATCGATCCCACCGCATGTTGCCGAGGTTGGCACAGTTTGGCGGACGAGGTGGGTGCCCAATGGTCGAGTTTGCCCTCCAAAGACAAGACCTTTTTCATTGCCGCAACCAGCCGCACTCCCGTTGGCGAACTGGCGTTTTATCTTCCGCGGCAGCCCCAAGTTTACCTGTGGAACGACAGGGGAAACATCGAATCTCAGTATGACATTTGGGGCGGCCCACCGGATAAAGACGGATGGGACGCCTTGATCATCACGTTTTTGGAAATGCCCGTTCCGCCATCGTTGGCCGACTGTTTCACCAGCGTTCAAGATCGCGGCGAGGTCGTGGTTCCGCTCGGGCGCCGACGGCATGCTTATCGTGTCTGGCTTGGGAAGAACTTTCGAGCGCCCGCGCAGGTAGGACCGAATCTCAATTAACTTCCTAAACTCCGCTTTGTGTTACTTTCACTCACTTATGCTATTACCGAAAATCACCATCCGCCGAGAGCGATTTTTTCTTCTCGCGGTTCCGCCAGCCCTGCTGCTGCTCGCCAGTCTGATGCTGTGCGGCACGAGCGCGGACTTGGCTCTTTGCCGACTGTTCCACGGCGGCGAATATTTGTCGTGGCCGTATTTGGATGGAAAGCCGAGTACCGTGATAAATTTTCTCACGCCATATCCCGCGTATCTGCTCGCCGGCGGGGGATTCGTCATGGCGCTGCTCGGTTGGTTCAGTTCACGCTTGCGTCCTTGGAGAAAAGATGGCTTGTTCTTGGTGTTGCTGCTGGCGTTGGGGCCCGGCCTGCTGATCAACGGCGTGATAAAACCGCTGTGGGGTCGCCCGCGGCCGGAAGAGACGACCGCTTTCGGAGGTTCACGCGAGTATCGGCCGATTTGGAGTGTCGACTTGCAGAGTACCAGCAAATCGTTTCCTTCAGGACATGCGGGAGCCGGCTTCTACCTGATCGCGCCCGCATTTCTGATCTACCGACGTAGCCGACGACTGGCCCTAGTCGCCGGATTTTTAGGTGCCGCCTATGGCACGCTTGTGGGCCTGACGCGAATGATGCAAGGCCAACACTTTCCCAGCGACATTCTTTGGTCCGCCGCGATTGTTTATTTCGTGGGACTGATTCTGTACGTCGCTCTTGACATTGGTCGAAACCGCCCCCAGCCAACGGAAGTCGCGATTTCTCCTCGAAGAGATGTTCATGCATACCATCACTCGGACGACAAATTCCAATTCGGTACGCCGCGCTGATCGCCGCATCTTCAACCTTCGAGGTACTCTCCGTCGGTACGGCTGGTTGATGTTTGCGGTCGCGTTGGCCGTGTTGATTCACTGTTTGATCGTGGCGCGATCGCCCGTCGTGGCCGTGGATGGGTTTACCTTTGTGGAACTCGCCAAGAAATTGGCCCATGATCCACTGACAACCATCCGCGACAACGATCAACATGCCGGGTTCCCCGCCCTGATCGTGGTTGTTCGCCCGTTGATTGAGAAGTTTGTCGAAACAGATGCATCCTGGATCGCCGCAGCCCGGTTTGTCGGCGTGATTTCGAGCGTGATTTCCGTCCTGCTCATCTGGCAGCTTACGCGGCGAATGCTCGGCGTGGCAGCCGCCAATTACGCGGGTATCCTCTTCGCCTGTCTGCCGGCTATCCGACAAAATGCGGCCGATGCCCTGAGCGACGCGCCGCACTTGATGTTGTTTCTCGCCGCAACCTGGCTGACTTGCGAAGGCCTACTCCGAAAGCGATGGCCTTGGTTCCTGTTGGCGGGAGCTGTCAGCGGTGGCGCGTTTTGGATCCGACCCGAAGGGTTAAGCGTAGCGATCGTGGCCGCTTTCCTGTCGTTGTTTTTGATCTGTTGCCGACAGCAGTTTGGCTTTCGTCAAGGTGCCGCCTGTTGCCTATCGGTTGTGTTGGGCGCCGTGGTCGTTGTCACTCCATATTTGATGATCACCGGCGAGGTCACCAAAAAGGTCACTAGCAAAATTGGCTGGTCGTCCGTTCAACCGCCGGTCGCGGTTAACCAGCCAGTGGTTGAAACAGCTCCCATCATTAAGTCTTCTCCCGCCACGGCCACCGCGCCGATGCCGGCAGCGCCTGCCGACTCACCGGCTGAAGAATCCTCGTTGCTGAAAACGCTAGGAAAGGCGCTGACTTTGTTTTGTTTTCGCTTTACGGAAGGCTTGCATCTGCTGATCGTGCCCTATTTTTTTGGTTTGCCTTGGGCGCTTCGCAAGCTCAAGGTGCCGACGCAGAGTCTGTTGTGGACGTTGGGGCTCGCACACATTTCGTTGTTGATCGCGCTTTACTTTCTGGGCGGCTACATGGAGCGTCGGCATCTCTTGCCGCTTATTGCTCTGGTTCTTCCGATAGCGGCCATGGGAATCATGCAACTGCTAAAGTGGATGCAATCCTTTTGCGGCGCGCATCGACGACTGGGTTGGTTGCCGGGTTTTGCCGTCATCGTCATTGTCGCCGTACTCACCAGCCGGTCGGTTCGCCCGCTTCATCCCAGCCACCTGCACAAACTGCGAGCCGTCGAGTGGGTCGAGGCGCACGCCGAGCGCGGCGATCGAGTATTCTCCAACTCGCAACACGTTGTGCACTACTGTGGGGACCAAAGCATCGCGGAACCGCTAAACGCGACATCCGATGTTTGGGTATCAGCCGCCCAGGGCGAACATCGCTTCATCGTCATCGAACGTGGAACGGATCGCTTTGACCCCGCTTGGGACGCGCGGCTCTCTGAACAATACAGCAAGGCGGTCACGATCCCGGGCGACCCTGCGCTGCGACAGCGCGATGTGGTGATTTATCAAGCCAACCAGCCCATCGCCCGCGTCTCCAGGCGTTCCAGCCATACAACAGCCAAGTAACCAGCAACAGGGCCAAGATGAACCAGTAGCCGGGTATCATCCGCGCGGTCCATGGACCCTGCCACCACATCAAAACACCCAACAACATGCCCCAGCTCAACAGAATCAGATAGTGGGGCCATGCATCGGGCCGCTCGCGCAAGTGAATCACGGCGATAAAGTAACCGGGAGCGAGCAACGGCAGAAACCACCGAATGGAAACGCACTGTCCCGAATAGTTATTGGAACCCCAAGAGTACAACAACCAACTGCCCACACAAAAGCAAAGACAAAACCATAGTTCCGCCGTTTCCGGCAGGCGGCGATGCTTCAGCAGCAGATAGAACACCGCCACCACCGATCCGAGCAACACCGGACTGTGCAGCAGAAACCCGTGTTTGCCATACAGCAAGTCCAGGGAATACACCGCGGCGCTGAACAGATTGGGATGAGAGTAATTGCCCGACATTGTTTCCACATTCCAAGGCGAACCTTCCCAAGCGAAATACTCCGGGACGGAGTTGATGGGCGCGATGGTATGGCCTAACTGAAAGTTCAAGGCAAGTTGAGCGACGATCCACGGACTCGCCGAGCTGAGGAAGATCAAGAACAGCAACACCCCCGGCTTCCTTAGCGGCCAGCAGCGCCACGCGACCAGTGGAAACACGCAAACCACCAGCACCGGTCCCACGCCTTGATCCATAACGAATGCCAAGCCGGTCAGCGTGCCTAACGTGACGGCAAGCAGCCAGGGGATCTTCCCACTTCTCACGCGCTCGGCGAAAACTTGCATCGTTAGCAACAACGCGGCAACCGCCTCCAATTGCAAGATGTGCGTGTTAACGTGGCGCGAGTACACCAAGGCCAACGAACCCACCGCGAAGCTGCCAGACAACAGCAGCACCATCCGCGTGGACCGCAGTTGACGGCGTGCCAGTTGATAGATGCAAAAGACGGCCACGACGTAGGCTACGCCGGATGAAAGCAACGTGATCGCATAGGCGAAAGCGCCGGGCGAGCGCCGCGCGGTCAGCCCGGTGCAACCCTGGACGACTTTGTAGGGCGCGGCCATCAGCAGCATCGGAACGGGTGGTTTCGCGGCGTAGAATCGGCCGTCGACTAGGACGCGATCCAGCGTTCCACGGCGGTTGAGCCGTGGTTCATTGGCGGAATACGGTGTCGCGGCCTGCCGATTCGTTCGTGAACAATCGACATAGATCGACTGATCAATGGCGAATGTCTGGTAATCCACAAGGCATTCAACGGACGCCAACGAAGCGCCGTCGTTCCAACTGCCGGCAAAGGGCAACGCACTGACAGCGGCGACGATTGAGGCTGCGATCAATACTATGCGTGACGCCATGGATTTGAGAATAGGCTGAAAGTGATTGCTTGGGATGTTCTTCGACACGAAACAGCATCCTCTTGGAAAACTTCGAGTGCCAGCACCGGTCATTTAACGGATGTCGCTCTACTTCTAGTGAGGACAGTTCCAATAGTCACCGCGTCAGGACGAGTATTCTCACGTTTGAGCAACACCACCGAAGTCCGCCGGAATTCACGCTGAGTGATGATGCGCCATTTCCCCCCCTTCAACTGTTCGATGATTTCATTTCGGTCGCGAGCTTCCGCTGCCGTAGCCACAACCCAAAATCTCTCAACGGCGGGAACTGAAAAGTCTTGCAATGGAACATGAGTCATCTCCAATTTGCGGAAGTAATAGCGGTATTCCCAGTGGTTCGAGGTGACAAGATCGTTGACAGAGCGATTCGCTAGCACAAAGGCCGCCGCACGGTCTGAATCCGCGCGATCCCACGGCACTACGATACGATAGACAGCCCATCCAGGCATGATCGCCAGAAAGATGAATAGCAGTCCGGTCGCCAACTGGTTTCGCGACCTGAGCCACCTCATCGTGGGCGGAATTCCTGCCGCCGCGAGCATCGCCAAGGCCGGCGCGCAGTACGCCATGACGCGCGATCCTCCAAACGGATAAGCTCTTAGGAAGGACGCAACGTAGGCTAGCAAGATGGGTACAACCAGCAGGGCTAACCAGCGCGCACCGTAATGTTGATACAGCAGTATTCCACCGACAACGGCCAGCGGCAGGCACAGGTGTCCGATGGGCCGAAAGCAGTAACCGAAGAGATCGGCGGACGAGGTTATCGTCCAAATAGGCACCGTCTCGGCGCGTTGCAAGTCCGGGAACTTACCCATTCTGGCCCAACAGTTGACGATATGCACATCACGCTGTTCGGCGATGGGTCCCAAAACCAAGAAGGCGAAGCTCACCACGATCACGAGACATAGAATCACAAATCCCAGCCACGCCGATCTTTGTCGCAAACTCCAAACCTCAATCAAAAACGCGATCGCAACCCCGCCAAATAGAAAAACTGCCGGGTAGGCTAGCCAGATCACGACGGGAGCGAGGCATGCAAACGCAATCTGCCGGCGGCAGATCGGCCAGACCTTGAGTTGTTCGTAAACCAGTAGCAATAAGATCGCGACCAGCACTTCGACAGAATATTGTTTTGCTTCGCAGCCGTGCCACAGTAGTCGGTCGGAACACGCCAGAAGTAAGGCGGCACATGGCCAAGCGGCCGGTTCAAGCCGACGACGAGAGAGGACCGTCAATGCGACCAGACTTGCACAACTCGCTAGAAACGGAACGGCACGCAGCGCATATACGCCTTCGCCAAAAACCAGCGTGATCGCTTTTTCAAGCCAAAGAAACAACGGCGGAGCGGCTTCTGAGAAGGTTAACGGACCAAGCAACTGACCGAAGTCTCTCTCCAATACATTAACGATCAGTGCCGCCTCGTCGTGCCAGACCGAAGGCGCTCGACCATAATGGTAGCACCTCAGACTCAACCCGACGGCCACCACGGCCAGCGTGAGGGCCAGATAGATGGACCGCCTTTGTTTCGCTAGTTGAGAAGTGCATGGCGGCGCGCCTCGATTTGACGTAGAAATGGGAAACGCCCTCTCCATTGGATTTTCCGATATGATCTTCCGAACTCATTGCTCGGAGTCGTCCATTTCCTGCGATCGAAACTGAATGCGATTTGCGTCCAACCCTACCCTACCCGGTGTGACGTTCCTTCTTACGGAGTCAACGAATGTCCTTCGACTTCAGGATTACCAAACCAGCGGCCAACATGACCGCGTCCGCCAACCAAACAGAATAGGGAGGCAGAAACCCCCGCCGGGCAATCATCTCACCGACAACCAGCAGCGGATAGTAGAGCAACAAGATTGGCAGAATGCATAAGAAGAACACCGACAGTCCTTCCCCCGATCGCGACCACATCGCCATCGTGGCACCCACGAAGGCAAAGCAAAAACAGGCGAATCCGTTCGCCCAGCGTCGCGACCGTTCGGCCTGCAAGCGGTAAAGCCGTTGACGTTGGTATTCTAGCGCTGCCGGATCCAGCGGCACCGAAGAAGCCTCCAGTTCCTGAATCACGCCCCGCTGATAGGCGATTTGTCTGGGGATGCGGCGCGCCGCCAACTCTGCCGGGTTTAATTGGTTGTCAGCCAGGTTCGCGGTATTGGGCAACGGTATATGTTGGACGAACCAATCCTTGAAAACCAAATCCACGGTTCCCATTTCCAGAGTGCCATTGCGGCAGTGCACGGCCAAAGACTCTTTCCCTTTGTCATACGATAGCTCGGCTTCCTCGGCCGTTAAGGTGATGGCCGGCTTGCCCTGGTCACCGCGAACGATGAAGACTGCTTGTTTCAGACGCCGGCCCTGCACGTCGCTCACCACGATCTGCAGCTTATCCACGGCGAACAAATGACTGGCCCGCAGGACGCCCAGCGCGATGTCGTCCACCGATTCACAGAGGACCCGTTTCAAATGGGATCGTGACCACGACGCGCTAAAGTCTTGTGCCCCCACCGAAATGATAGACAGCACGTAAGCGAACAACAAAACGGGCCACAACACACGTAGCGGATTCAGCCCGGCGGACTTCAGTGCCAGCAATTCGTTGTCCGCCGACATTTTGCCAAAGACCGAGCAGACGGCGTACAGGATGCTGAAAGGCAAGACGAACTTCAGCGACTCCGGAACCAGGTAGGGCAGCAACCGGGCCATGACGGACAAGGGCAGCCCGCGTCGCACGGCTTCTTGCACCGCGCCGCCCAGCGTAATCATCAGCAGCGTTGCCGTCAAAACGACGCAGAACACCTTGAATGTTTCCGCGACAACATATACCCGGAGGGTCCCAACCACGTTCTACTCCAACGTCGAGTTTCCCATCGGCGGAGTGGATGAAAATGCTAGCAAGCGGATTGATTTCATGTTGATTTTTCCCGACCGCTTATAGCAACAATCCCCCGCCCCAAGAAGCGATGTCGTCACTTTCCACCACGTTGCCGAACGTAGATATCCGGAAACGCCCTCTGCGGTCGCGCCTAGAAGGGGGAGGGTGCAGTCGCGGCGCGCAGAGGGCTCAGTTTGGTGGCGGATTTCGGGTTACTAGCCTCTTCGCCGTGGCGAAATTATCGAATCGATATGGGCCAGCAAATCACCGTGATTAAGCAGCATGTCCGCATCGAACGGTTGAGCGGTGAAACGCGTGCGTCGCTGAGAGTTGCCAGGCGACGGACCCGTTTGCACGCCATCGTTTTCGGTGGCACCATCGTTTTGAACCAACTGCTGGTTCCGTGAAGACTCACCTTGACGATCGTGCTGTTGGCGCGGTCCGGCGCGGTCCAAGACGACGACTCGCGCTTCGACATCGTCGGCGATTTGAATATCGTCTTGTCCGCGATGGGCCTGGACGTAGATCGTTTCAATGCCTGAATATTCGATCGACTGTCCATTGACCGAGATTTCCGCGGCCGTGATTTCGATGTCGTCCACGGCTCGAGTGCCGACCACGGTGACCGTGTCACCTCGTCCCGCGCCGCCGTGGACAATCACTTCACCGTTCCAATCAGCGTTCTGCCGAGTGTCGACTCGAACTTGATCGGCCCGATGATCCGCGCCGACGATGATCACTGCCGAAACTTCGTCCGCCGGCCGGCTCTCGATGACGCGACGCGAGCGCCCGTCCACGATTTGGACCTGATCGCCGCGCGCCACGACAGAAGTTTCCGACGTAGGACCGCGCGCGTCGACTTCGTGATAAATCACCGAAGCGTCGAAGAACACATTGCCTTGGAGACCGTCCACATCCGTGTTGCGTTCGATCACGTCCGCTAGTGTTGTGTTCTCGATTTCGCGCAGTTCGTGACCCGAGAAGATGTTTTGGTACCACAGGGCATCGCCGTCGCGGATGCGCTGGAACTGGTCGACCAGAATCGTTTGATTCAGTTCGCCCATGCTGGAACCAGGCACATGATCCTCGGCCAACGCGCCGACCCACACGTCGATGTTGTTCACGTCGCCGTACAGCGCCTCGAGCTTGGCGGCCAGCACGGAATCGGACGTGATATCGGCGAACGATTCGACGGGATCCAAGCCGTAATCGATCCGGGCTTGGTTGTAGTCCGGCAGACCGTGATCTCGACCCCGCTGGATGTTCAGCGATGCCAGGTCAAACCCGCCGGAGCCTGGAGGGCCGAAGAGGAAATTGCGAACATCGTCCACGATTTGGTTATCAATTTCCTGGGCCAGTTGCGACGCCGTCCCCAGCAGGATCGAGTCGATTCCATTGTCGATTAGCTCGTCCGGGGCGAAGAAGGCCTCGGAGAGCGATAGATTGCCGTCCGCAATCACACTGCCGTCGTTGTTCAAACGGAGCAGTTCCGAGGACAGCATACTATGTCCGAACCGGTAAGCGGACGTGGAGAAGATGTTGGCGATTCCAGAGTTCACCGTCGAGTCATAGCCGTCGTAAGCGCTGATGGCATCGAAGCCGAGCAGTGCTGGCAGGAACTCGTTGTAGGTAATCGCCTGGATCTGGGCGGTCACCATCGCGCGGGCCTGCTGGTAAATCTCTTCGTCGGAAAGGGTCGCATCCTCCGCCGCAATTTCATCAGCGATGCGATTATGCTCGCGGACCCACAGCGTGTGCATGGCGGTCAGCGCGGCATTTTCGTTGGCTCGCACGTCACCGGCCAGGAACAACGCATCACTGGTGCCGCCGGCGTTGGCAAGTCCTTCTTCGTTGAAGGGCAGCAGATCGCCCTCGCTGGTCTTGAGTTTGCCGCCGTCAAATGTCCTCAGGGCATCCGACCGCTCTTGATCCGATCCATAGACCACCGAACCATCCAAATAGGCGGTGATTTGATTGATCTGCTGGCGCGGATCGTCGAGCGAATCACCGGTTGATTCGTCGTAGGCCGAACGATTGAATCCGATCGTATCGTCGCCCGATCCGTCGGGGTCAAAATAAAGATCGCCGGTGGGAACGTCGATCGGCCACGGTTCGGTCGGATCGCCGTTTTCGTCGGTGGCGTTTTCGGTCAAGTCAATATCATGGTCGACAAACTGTCCCCACAACCAAACCAAGTCGGTCAGATAGCGGTCGTTCGTCGTCGATTCGATTTGATCGGCGACCGCATTGCTCACCTCGCGCGCACTCGGCCGGTCCGTACCAGCGGGGTCCGAAATACCGTCCGCGTATTCCACCGTCGTCAGTCGCAGAAGTTGCTCGTCGGTGCTGCCCCACTCCGGGTTTTCGGCGTTGTTTTCCGTTCCGTCGATCGTGCGAAACTCGACGGCCGCGTCGGTATCCGGCGCGGTTTCCAATGGGTCATGCTCAGTGCAGACATCGGCCGCCAACATGACTTTCTGTTCGAGTTGTTCGATCGCTAGTTTTCTGTTCGGACGTTGCATAATTCGATCCCCCACCTGAATAGGTGTTAAAGAAAAGAAAGGAAGAGAGGAAAAAAAGAGAAGACGAAAAGAAGAGAGAAGAGAAGACGAGATGAAGCGATGGCTATCAGCGTCCGCCGCGCCGCCGCTGGCCGCGTCCCTGTTGACCACTTCGTCCTTGCTGGCCACTTCGTCCTTGTTGGCCACTTCGTCGCGAGACTTGGCCCAGATTGCCGAGCCGATTCTGGCTCGCCGCGTTCGTCTGGCCCAATCCGAATGCACTCAGTTGCGACAAGCCAGTCAGGTTCTGTTGCGCATCGGTTTGACGACGTTGGCATCCCTGACCTTGAGCGCCGCCTCGCTGCCGGCGCCCCGCTGCTTGTCCAACCGTCGCGGCCTGTTCCATCGCTTGGCGCCGTTGTTCGGCGCGTTGTGATGCCCGGTCTCTGATCGCCGCTTGCCGTTCCTCGCGACTCAAGCGGCCGTCGCCGTCAGTGTCGTAGAGCGCCAACAATTCTTGCCGGCGATCGCTGTTGGGCCCGCCTGGTTCAGCTTGCGTTTTCGACGCGAGCAAGCTCAAGAAAACCGAGCATGAAACCATGACTGCGCACGCCGAAATGAAAGTCTGCCTGTGACTCATCTTCGCTTCTCCTGTTCCAGTTTTCTAAACGGCTAGCCGAGGCCTCACTCTCGCCCAGTCGCGAGCGAACCCTAAAAAAAGTTCGCTTCCGATCGTCACCATCGCTGGCCTATAGTGTTAACTGCCTAACACTACAAATCGGCGACCGCAATTCCGGCGAAACCGGAAAATTTCTTAAAGATGTTCCGCGGGCGAGTGGACGCGCCCGATCGGTTTTCAGTTAGTCGATTGCGAGACACGGTAAGTCGTGTCACACGAATCCGATAGACCTTACGGAGTTGCGTCGGCACGTCGCTGCCGTCCGCGGCTCCGCTCGTCCAAACGCCAATTCTGGCACGAACACGGAACAGAGACCCATGGTTCATCCCCGCATTGGCGGCGAGTGGCTGCGCCGCATGCGCGAAGACCCCGCCGAAGTGTTGGCGGCCGCGTATACACAATACGAACATCGGCTGCGTCGCGTGATCGATCTGCGACTCGACCGGCGTTTGGCCAGACGGATCGACGTTGCCGACGTGCTGCAGGACAGCTACGTCGATGCCTTGCTGCGACTCGATCACTATCTTGACGCACCCTCGATGCCGCTGTTCGAATGGCTGCGATTCCTGGTCGTGCAACGCGTCTTGGCGATCCACCGTCAGCACTTTCGAGCAAAAAAACGGGACGCGCGGCGCGACCGAGAATTAAGTCACTCATCCAGTGACGAGCCGGGCCGGCTGGCAGTCAGCAAGCGTTTATCCGCCGATGACCTCACTCCTGTCGCGGCCGCGATTCAAGCCGAATCGACACAACTGGTGAAGCGGCTGTTGGGCGAGCTAGAAGCCAGCGACCAGCAAATACTGATGCTGCGCCACATGGAAGATATGACGAATCAAGAGACGGCCAAAGAACTGGGGATTACGCCGCCCGCGGCCAGCAAACGATATTCGCGAGCGCTGCGGCGGTTCGCTCGCCTGGCGCGACGCTGACGGGTTCGTGACCAGGCCGTCTCATTCTGCTCGCGGAGCGAAGCAGCGACACTCAGCAAGGCACGACTTCCTTTTCCGCGTCTTGGCCGGATGATTGTTCGGGTGGGAAACGATCTTGCATCGCTTGGACCGTCATGCCTTCTTTCCGAAGTGCCTCCATGGCCTTGACCGCCGCTTGGGCCGCTTGGATCGTCGTGATGCAAGGAACGCCGTGCTGAACCGCGGCGGCCCGAATGCGGCCTTCATCGGTACGGGCTCCCTTGCCATTGGGCGTGTTCAGAATCAGGGACACACTTTCGTTCTTGAGATGGTCAATCAAATTGGGATGTCCTTCGGCCAACTTCTTGACCCGCTCGACGGGAATGTTGTCTTCTTCCAATCGCTTGGCGGTCCCCTCGGTGGCCAGCAAACTAAATCCCAGCGATACCAGCCGCCTAGCCAGGTCGGTGACTTGCTCTTTGTGCCGTGACTTGACGCTCACAAAGATGTTCCCTTCCTCGGGCAGCACGACTCCGGCCGACAGTTGGCTCTTGGCAAACGCCATCGAGAATCGTTCGCTGATCCCCATGACTTCACCGGTGCTTCGCATTTCGGGACCCAACACGATGTCCACGCCCGCGAACTTACGAAACGGAAAGACGCTTTCCTTGATCGAAACATGGCTGGGAATGGGTTCCCGATGAATTCCCAAATCGTCTAGCGTTTTTCCGGCCATGACTTTGGCGGCGATCTTCGCGACCGGCATTCCCGTCGCTTTGGACACGAAGGGCACGGTGCGGCTGGCGCGGGGATTTACTTCCAACACATAAACGTTGAACTTACCTTCTTCGCGCTTCACGGCGAACTGCACATTCATCAAGCCGATGACCTTTAAATGCTGGGCCATGGCGACGGTCGCTTCTCGAATCTCGTTCACTACGGGCCCCGGCAGGCTGTACGGCGGAATGACACAGGCCGAATCGCCCGAATGCACGCCGGCTTCTTCGATATGTTCCATGATGCCGGCCACCACGACCCGCTGGCCGTCGCCAATCGCATCGACGTCGACTTCCGTCGCGTCCTCCAGAAACCGATCGATCAAAACCGGCTGACCTTGGGCCACGACAAAGGCTTCGGCCACGTACCGTTCGAATTGGGACTGGTCGTAGCAGATCTCCATGGCCCGTCCGCCCAAAACGAAACTGGGCCGAACCAGCGCCGGGAAGCCGACTTCGGTCGCTTGGCGGCGCGCCTGATCGAGGTTCCGCGCGATGCCGTTGGCCGGCTGCTTCAGACCCAGTCGCTGCAACAACTGCTGAAACTTCTCGCGGTCTTCGGCGTCCTCGATCGTGTCCACGCTGGTGCCAATAATCGGCACGCCGGCGGTCGCCAGAGCGCGTGCCAGGTTCAGCGGCGTTTGTCCGCCAAACTGCACGATAACGCCGTCGGGCTGCACGCGATCGCAGATGTTGAGTACATCTTCGGCGGTCAGCGGTTCAAAGAACAGCAAATCGCTGGTGTCGTAGTCGGTGCTGACCGTTTCGGGATTCGAGTTGACCATGATCGACTCGATGCCCAGCTCGCGCAGCGCAAAACTGGCGTGGCAACAACAGTAGTCGAACTCGATCCCCTGGCCGATTCGATTCGGACCGCCGCCCAAAATCATGATCCTCCGCCGGTTCGGGTCCTTGGCCGGCGTCTCGTCTTCTTGTTCGTAGGTCGAATAGTAATAAGGTGTATACGCCTCGAATTCACCCGCGCACGTATCGACACACTTGTACGTGACCACGATGCCCCGCGCCTTGCGATGCTTGCGGACTTCAATTTCGCTGGTGGCCCAGATCGTTGCCAGTTGTCGGTCCGAAAATCCAAACTGCTTGGCCTTGAGCAGCGTGGCATCGCTTACTTGTTCGATGTCGTCATGCTCGCGCAGTTCATATTCGCACTCCACAATTTCGGCCAACTGGTCCAAAAACCAAGGATCGATCGACGATAGCTCGTAGACCTGCTCGACCGTCATGCCGCTCTTGAGCGCATAGCGGATGTGCCAGACGCGATCGTTATTCGGGGTCGCGAGCTTGGCTCGAATCTCTTCCAAAGTCGGCTCGCTCGACGTGCCCCACGGATCCTTGTTGTCGCAGCCAAAACCGAAGCTGCCGACTTCCAATCCGCGCAAAGCTTTTTGAAACGACTCCTTGAACGTCCGCCCGATGGCCATCGTCTCGCCGACGCTTTTCATTTGCGTGGTCAGCGTGGCATCGGCTTCCGGGAACTTCTCGAAAGCGAACCGTGGGATCTTCGTGACCACATAGTCAATCGTCGGCTCAAAACAGGCTTTTGTTTTCTTGGTGATATCGTTGGGCAATTCCCACAGCCTGTATCCGACCGCCAGCTTGGCCGCGATCTTGGCGATGGGAAAGCCGGTCGCTTTGGAAGCCAACGCGCTTGAGCGGCTCACGCGCGGATTCATTTCGATGACCACCATCCGCCCATTTTGCGGATTCGTGGCGAATTGAATATTCGAACCTCCCGTTTCAACGCCGATCTCGCGAATCACCGCCAGACTGGCGTCGCGCATCCGCTGATATTCCTTGTCGGTCAGCGTTTGGGCCGGCGCGACGGTAATCGAATCCCCCGTGTGGACGCCCATCGCATCGAAGTTCTCAATGGAACAGATGATCACGACATTGTCATCCAAGTCGCGCATGACCTCCATTTCATATTCTTTCCAACCGATCACCGACTCTTCGATCAGCACTTCGGTGACGGGCGACTGGTCCAGGCCCCGCTGCACGAGTGTGTCGAATTCTTCAAGGTTGTAGGCGATGGCCGAACCCGATCCGCCCATCGTGAAGCTGGGCCGCACCACGCAAGGCAAGCCGACTTGCTTGACGGCTTCGCGCGCTTCGGCCAACGTGTGCACGGTTTCGCCCTGGCAACACTCTAGGCCGATTTTCTCCATGGCCTTTTTGAACTGGTCGCGCTCTTCCGCCTTGGCGATGACGTCCGCCTTCGCGCCGATCAATTCCACGTTGTACTTTTCCAGCACTCCGTGCGCCGACAAGTCCATGGCCACATTCAGGCCCGTTTGCCCACCCAGCGTCGGCAGCAGCGCGTCGGGCCGTTCTTGTTCGATGACCTTGGCCACGACCTGCCATGTCAGTGGCTCGATATAAGTCCGATTGGCCATGCCAGGATCGGTCATGATGGTCGCCGGATTCGAATTGACCAGCACCACCTCATAGCCTTCTTCGCGGAGCGCTTTGCACGCCTGAGTGCCCGAATAGTCAAATTCGCAGGCTTGGCCAATGATGATGGGCCCAGACCCGATGAGCAAAATCTTATGAATATCCTGTCGACGCGGCACGGGAAACGGTTCCTCACGAGATAGGGGGTGGGGTTCGCGTAAGCTAGCGACTGCGATGTCTGTAAAATCCCTCAAGATTACCACGCGAGCCCCGGTTCGTATAGTCGTTGCCGGACCCCTGTTCGATGGTGATTCCGGGTATACTGACGAAAACCCCGATCGCTCGCGCTTGGCGGCAGGTGGGGCCCTGGGACGGAACAAAATTAGAACCACGGGAGCATCAGCATGAATTCGCAAAAACTGGCGTGGGCTCTGTCGGCAGTCGCTGTTTCCTGGTGTTGCGGCCCGTTGGCCTGGCTTACCGTCGAATGCCGCGCGGCAGGGCCGCGTTTGCTGTACGTTCAATCGATCGGTGAGATGAAATCGGGAAAGCGACGGCAACTTGTCGACGACACGGACTATAACGTGCAAGGGTCGCCCGATTGGTCGGCCGACGGCAAGATGATCGCGTTCGACGCCTGGCGCGACGGCGGGTCTTTCTCGGGGGCTCACATTTTCGTCGTGCAAGCCGATGGCAAAAACCTCAAGGATCTGGGCACCGGCGCGATGCCGAGCTTTTCGCCGGACGGCAAACGGATCGCCTTTTCCAGCCCCGGCGTACAGATCATGAAGGCGGATGGAACCGACCGGCAGATGCTGGACCCCAGCGGTTGGGGCGGCCAATGGTCGCCCGACGGCAAATCGATTGCCTACGCGAAAGGGGGCAACATGGTGATCATGAAACTTGAGACGAAGGAGCAGCGGACGATTCTTGAGGGCGAACATGCCGCGCTGTACAGCAGTCTGTACTGGAATCTTGGCTGGTCGCGCGACAGCAAGTATGTTTGCTTCAAAGCGCGTCGCCGCGACAACAGCCAATTCGAAGTTCCGGTGGTCGACGTGTCGGGATCGTCAAACGGCTTTCAACTGTTGGTGAAACAAGCGACCAACGCCGACTTCGCCTGGCACCCCGACGGCAAACGAATCTTGCTTTCCATGCGCGATCCCATGCGCAAGGTTCAGCAACTATATCTGATCGACCGGGAGAATCCTGAAACGCCAAAGTCGGTGCCGGGCCAACCCAAGGATCGCGGCAATCTGGATGCGGACTGGTCGCCGGACGGAAAACAGATCGTCTATGCCAGCAGGAATGTCATGGGCCAATAAGCGCTAATTCGCTGCCGCACTCTATCGCGCCCTGAACGCCACCAGTCGAATCACCGAGGCGGCGACCGTGGCAATGAAACTTAACCCCAAGATGAGCATGCCGGCCTGGATCATCACGTTCGAGACGCTCAAGTGAAACTGTTGACGTTCCAGCAGCGCGGGCGGCGCATCAGGATAAGGCATTCCGACAAATAGGACACCATGGATCAGTCCGGCCACCGCGACGACGATTCCCACAATAGCGGCACCCCCGAACACGAGAACGCGGCGACCAGGTCGTGAACGTCGAGTGGAAGCCGACATACCGACGGAGGTAGCGGCAGGTGTTGCGTAGGGGTTAACCTCGTCGTCCAAGAATCGCTCTCCAATTTGAAAGCATAAGCCTGATTGCCAGTCACGACGTATTCTATTTTGCCAGCCCTCACGGCTCAATGTCGCGACCGGTAGGTTTGAATGGAGGTAGAGTTTCGCCGCGAGCGGTTAATACAAGGAGTGGATGATTGCGAATCTATTGCGGATCGCAATTGAAAGAGGCACAATTTGTTGGGGAACCGGAGCTAAGGATCGTTCGCGAAACAAGTGTCGCGTTTTGATCAGCCGTTGGGCGTTAGCGACGGTTTTTCAGAACCGGACGCTAACGCATTCCGGCTCATGGGACTCATTGCCTGAACTATGCTAAGCATGTTTCATAATACTCACGACCGGACGGTTTTCTCCATGACAGCGACACGCCCCCTTACACCTCGTGGTTTCCTCCGGTTGCATGCGGCCTTGCCGACTGTTTGTGCATGGTTTCTTTTTGCAATCGGGGCGCACCTGAATGCGGACGCACAAGAGGGCAACTCGCCAAATTCGGGCATGCGCCGGTTCACGCTCACTGTGGTAGGCCCCGATGGAGAGTCCATACCCAATGCGACCATCGAAGTTAGAAACGGTTTACGGATCAGCGAGTGGTCCGTTCATGCCGGGTCGTTTAAAAAGAAACTCGCCTACGGCACCCTTTTTCACGCGGATCAGGAAGGTCGATTTGCGTTTGACCTGCCGAAAGAAAAGCCCGGTCGCTTGGCCATCAGAATCGTCACCAAGGGTTACGGCCCGTTTTGGGCTCAGTGGAACAATGCCCAGCGTTCGGAAACGTTGCCGGAAAAATACACGGCGCGACTCGATAAGGGCCGCTCCGTCGGCGGCATCGTCGTTGACGAAAGGGGTCAGCCGATCGAAGGGGCCGTGATTCATCCGAGCATCGAGTACAAGAAACGCGAGGGCGACCTCAGCCAGCTAGGCGTTGGCCTACGACTTGTGACCGATGCGAAGGGTCGGTGGCGTTTCGACAGCGTGCCGGCGTCGAAGGACCGGCTTGGAGTTTCGATCCGCCATCCGGAGTACATGCGGAAAGCGACCGCACTTAATACCGATGAGTTTGCACTAGGCGAAGACGGGCAACCGACGGCGAAAACAACCATCCAGCGCGGCATCACGGTCACCGGAACCATTACCGATGAATCGGGTGCACCGATCGCTGGAGCCGTCGTTAGAACCAAGTTCGTGAACGACCAGCGTGAAGTCAAGACGCGCAAGGGCGGAGTCTACCAACTGCTCGGTTGTGAACCGGTTCGGACGTCGTTGGTGGTGACCGCCGCGGGACGCGCGCCGGAACTAAGAGAAGTCGCCATCGAAAGAGACATGCCGTCCGTTGATTTTAAGCTGAAACCGGGAAAGACGATTCGCATCCGCGTCCTTGACGCCGCCGGCCGGCCGCTACCACGTACGCGAATTTTCTTTCAGTCTTGGCGTGGCGACTCGCACCGCTACGAACTGGGAACCATTCACGAGTACACGGACAAAAACGGGATTTGGGAGTGGAAGGAAGCGCCCTCGGATGCCGTGATTTGCGATATCTGCCCGCCGGGCGGCATGACGCTCGGACGCGAAACCCTGATCGCTCGCGATGAAGAGTACGTTTTCAGGCCGCCGCCGGCGCTAGTGATTTCAGGCCGAGTCATCGATGCGGAAACAAAAATGCCGGTCAAGGAATTTCGAGTCGTTCCCGGTTGGCGTGCCCGTGAGAGCCATCTGAGTTGGTCGGAAGACGAGAGCTTTGGTTCCAAAAACGGGGCCTACCGCTTGAAACATCAGCATCCCCGTTTTGCTTTCTTGATCAAGATCGAAGCCGACGGTTACCTACCGGCCACGTCGCGCGACATCAAAGCCGACGAAGGAAACGTAACGATAAATGTCGAATTAAAGAAGTAATTGCCCAAATAGCAAACTCTGCTGCCAATTATTTCTACGAGCCCGAATCATCGATTGCGATTGCGCGGTCATCGAGTCGTCCGCCGCCTGCCACCTCATCTGGCTTGACTCGGGAGAACTAGCCGCCATCGAACAAGCAACCCGAGCGGCACCGTATCATGGTGAAACATTTGGTGCACAATCTGGTACTCTTCCTGCCCGTCATAATCCCACAAAACCAAGTCCCGTCGCTACTCTTCCGGCGGCATTGCGTGATGCTAGTGTGGTGTCCCGGTAATTAAGAATCGCGCTAGTCTTTGATATGAATTGTCGTCATCAGCTGTAGATCGTGATTCTTCGATTACATTGCCGAGCTTCTCGCGCAGGACACCGATTGGCATCGTTCCAAACACTTCCATTAATCGAGGAATTGTCTCTCGCCGGGACTTGGCAGCCTGGAAGTCTTTGCTTGCGGATGTACCGATTCTTCGGACTTCTTCCAGGGTTGGCAGTACGGTCTCGCGACGCAGCATGCCTTCAAACTCGGCCAGCAATTGGTATCGTTGTGGATCAGTTTCTTTCAAGTCCTCGACAACTTTGGACAGCCCGTTTCCTTTCTGCCGACCCGCATCTGAAGGCTCGGATCGTTTGGCCGGTTTTGTAGATAGCAGTTCGATCAACGACTCCTTTTCGCTGCCTGACACAAGTGCAGCGGCCTCATCGAGTTCTTTCTTCGTGAACTCTTCTTGCAGCAGCATCAGCTTAAGCGCAGCCTGACGGATTCGCTTGTTCATTTGAGTCCAACTCCCCTCAGAAACTCATCTGCCACGTCGCTAAACTCGCCCTTGACATAGTGGTGCGCGTATGTCGTCTGAAAGATCGGAGTTCCTTCTCGCGAACCGGTTGCATATGAATCTGAATGATGCGCGATATTGTCGAACACTCGCCATCCGTTCTCCGTCGCGACCGCTTGAACATCCCGACAAGATTTCTTCTGCTCCGGCGGAGTGTTTGATCGTCGCATGTCGTTGAAGATCCCACCCACATCAAGCTGCTGGTCTTGATGCATGAGTCTGAACTCGTTCAGCGACCTTGCCAATAGCGGAAGTCCAATCGTCGCAAGGAACTCTGGCTTGACGGGGACAAAAACATGGCGGCTCGAACGGTACGCGGCGGTGGTGAGAATGGACTCCGTCGGCGCGCAGTCGATCAAGATCAGATCGTAGTCGTCTTCGAGCCTTGAAATGAACTGAGGAAGGAGTTGCGCCTTTTCGGTTGGGTTTTTCAGCGTCCAGGCAAGCTCAAGACGAGATGGAACCAAGTGAAGGAGGCTCCCATCCCCCCATTCGTGAAGTTCGACGACAACCTCGTTTGGTTCAATCAATGTAGGCGCTCCCGATGACGCCGATGGTGCCGAAAACTGCTCGAAAACTTCGACGACAGTCTTTGTTTCGTTCTGATTCAACAACTCAAGATAGTCCTGCGCGCCGAGAAAGTACTGACTCAGGTTTGCCTGTGGATCCAAGTCAATTGCCAAAACTCTGAGATTCCCAAACCAAGCCGAATACCACGCAAGGTTGAAGGTGAGCGTTGACTTTCCCACGCCGCCTTTCATATTTATCAAGGATGCAACCGTTGCCATTTGCGTTGCCTTTCTCGCGTGGCACCCAACTCACTCGGACATGAATCACATCTTCTATATCTATCATATCACATTTCCCGTTTTTGGCGCAAGACGAAGTGTGGGCGGTGGATGGTCTTGCCTTTGGAAGGGGAAGCGATGAATCGTTTGCGGGAAGACCAGACGATGCGTCCGATAGTGCCTTAATGTCTGTGACAAATGCATCGCAGCCTTGTTCCCGCGACTGGCTCCTCGCCCAACCGCACTCCATCCGTCCGTCCACATTCGGCGTCCGCCCACGAATCGTGACTTTTTCCTTTGCAGCCCAGCGTTTGACGGCTTTCTTGGCTGACTTCTTCGTGGTCGCTTGCTTCTTGGCCATGGTCTTGTTGATTGGCTGACGTGAAACTCGTCGTGCGGTTGCCCGTGGTGTCCGCGCTTACCGGTGCGCGTCTGTTTGCGTACAATTTAGTTATAGGGACACTTGCAAGGGGCTTGGCGTTTAATTGCCAAAGGGCTACCGGGCATAAGGTCCGCGCAATGGGCGTGGATTCGTGGTCCGCGATTGCAATCGAATGCTGGCGAATGCTTGCATTGTTGCGAGAAAATTTAGGGGCGTTTGCGGCAAATTGCCCTGTTTGGGCAGCCTATTCAGTGGATTGGGGCAGACGCCGCGTATGTTACAACGTCGTGAGTGCCCCGCTTGCTGTTGGAGGCCAGGATTGCGGCCTGTTTTCTACAACCTACAACCCAAGGAATGCGTTTTGATCTGAATCCTGATGTTGACAGCCCCAGCGGCTGTACTCGAACGGTTTGAAGGCCCGGCGTACAATGGATATTACCTACCTCCTATTCCCCACCTGTTACGAATGTACTCGCTCTTAAACACATTCCGAACATGCTTCGCGCCGTTCATCTTGATGATGATCGTGGTTGGCATGCATGCGGCGGCCGATCAGGCTCGTGCGGAACTTCCCCGCGAGCAGGTCGACTTTTTTGAAGCCAAGGTTCGGCCCCAGTTGATTAAGCAATGCTATTCGTGCCACTCCGCCAGCGCTAATGAGTTGGAAGGCGGCCTGCGGTTGGATAGTCGCGACCTGCTAAGAAAGGGTGGCGATTCGGGCGACTTGATTGTGCCTGGCAACCCCCAGCGAAGTTTGCTCATGCAGGCGCTTCGTTATGGCGAAGACAGTTTTCAAATGCCGCCTTCCGGCAAGTTGCCTGCCAATGTGATTGCCGATTTCGAAACGTGGATCAAGATGGGTGCCCCGGACCCACGCGACAAACCGTCCACCGAATCGCCGTCCGCGGAACTGGCTAAACAACACTGGGCGTTTCAGCCACCGCGACTCATGGCGGTGCCGGTTACACAAAATACAAGTTGGCCGCGATCGAAGCTCGACAGCCTCGTTCTGGCACGGATGGAAAAGACCGGTTTGCAACCTTCACCGTCGGCCGATCGCGAGGCTCTGGTTCGGCGGCTGTATTACGACCTGATCGGCCTGCCGCCAACCTTCGACCAAGTTCAACAATTCCGCCACGACGATTCGCCCGACGCGGTGCAGCGGTTGATCGATCAACTTATCCATTCGCATCACTTTGGCGAACGGTGGGGTCGACACTGGCTCGACGTCGCCCGCTATGCCGACACCAAGGGCTATGTATTTCGGGAAGACCGCAACTACGCCGAGGCCTACAAGTATCGCGACTGGGTCGCCCGAGCCTTCAACGAAGACTTGCCATACGACCGGTTTCTCATGTTGCAGTTGGCCGCCGATCGGCTGGTCGACGCGGGAGACGCGGACCAATTGGCGGCCATGGGATTCTTGACGCTGGGCCGCAGGTTCCTTAACAACACGCACGATATCATCGACGACCGGATCGACGTAGTCACGCGCGGGCTGATGGCGTTAACCGTGAATTGTGCCCGCTGTCATGATCACAAGTTCGATCCGATTCCGACCTTGGATTACTATTCGCTGTACGGAGTTTTTCATAGTTCGCACGAGCCGAAAGACCGGCCGTCTCCGTTGCAACTGGTCGACAAACCACGGCCCGGAAACATTCGCGTCTTCTTGCGCGGCAGCCCGGCCAGCCGCGGCGACATCGCCCCGCGACGATTCTTGACTGCGCTAGCGGGCGACCATTCCAAACCATTTCAGAATGGCAGCGGCCGTTTGGAACTGGCGCGAGAGATTGTCCGCGGCGACAATCCGCTGACGGCGCGAGTCTTCGTTAATCGTGTTTGGCAACATCTGTTCGGTGCCGCGCTGGTCAACACGCCCAGCGACTTCGGCGTCCGCAGTGATCCGCCGACTCAGCCAGAGGCTCTCGATCAATTGGCCGTTCAGTTCGCGGGCCACGATTCTTGGTCGATGAAACGGCTGATTCGCGCGATCGCCTCGTCGAGCGTCTATTGCCAGAGCAGCCTGGATCGAACCGAGCCGTTGGCAATCGATCCGGAAAACCAACGCCTGTGGAAAATGAACCGCCGCCGCCGAGATTTCGAAGGGCTGCGCGACGCGCTCTTGGCCGTGTCGGGTCAACTGCAATCCAGTTTTGGCGGCGCGTCGGTCGACATTGTCAAACCGCCTTATTCCGCGCGGCGTACTTTTTATGGCTTCATCGATCGGCAAAATTTGCCCGGACTGTTTCGTTCGTTTGACTTTGCCAGTCCCGATACGCACGCTCCCAAGCGATATGAAACGACCGTTCCGCAACAGGCGTTGTTTTTGTTGAACAGCGGTTTTGCGCTGAAGCAGGCTCGGCATTTGGTCAACCGCTTGCCCGCCGACGCACGAGCGGACGAGAGGGTTCGCGAACTCTATCGAATCGTGTTGGCGCGTGATGCCTTGCCGGAAGAAATCGAATTGGGGTCGCGGTTCGTGAAGGCGGCTGGCCAAATCAACGATCAGACTTGGCAGTATGGGCATGGAGGTCTGGACGACCAACAGAGCCGCGTGGTGAACTTTCGCCGTTTGCCGCATTGGACGGGCCAGGCGTGGCAAGGCGGTCCGCAGTTGCCTGACGCCAAGTTGGGCTGGGTGTTGTTACGTGCCGAGAGCGGGCATCCGGGAAACCAGGATCATGCCGCGATTCGCCGCTGGGTAGCACCTAGAGACGGGGTTGTCTCCATAACCGGCGACCTAAAACATCCGTCCGATCAGGGCGACGGAGTGCGAGCGCTTGTCATCACCGACCGGCAAGGACGGCAGGGAAATTGGCACGTCCGTAACTCGGCAACTCAAACCGGCGTTGCTTCGATCAAGGTCGCGGCGGGTGAGTACATCGACTTCGTGACGCATTGCGGCGCGAATCAAAATCACGACAGTTTTTCCTGGCAAGTGCGGATTCGCTATTCCAGTTCGCCCGGCAACGGTCGCGGCGAGTGGAATTCGGAAACCGATTTTAATGACTCGGCTCAACCAACGCTGACGCCTTGGCAACGACTGGCCCAGGTGTTGCTGCTGTCTAACGAGTTCATCTTCATTGATTGAGAAGGACCAAGGGCGTTCATTAAGAACCGACTACCCATGGATAATCAAGAATCCAATTTCGGGCTTCCGGCCATGACACGGCGCGAAGCGCTGTGCCGTAGCGGCCTTGGTCTGGGCGCGTTGGCGCTGCAGCCGTTGCTTGACGACGGGGCCAGCGCGGCGGCTGCGTCGAATCCGCTGTTGCCGCGGCAGCCGCATTTCGCCGCCAAGGCCAAGCACGTCATTCATATCTTCCTGAACGGCGGCGCGTCGCAAGTTGACACGTTTGACCCTAAGCCCTTGCTGCAGAAGTACGCCGGCAAGAAATTGCCGGGCGGCAACTTGAAGACCGAGCGGCCCACCGGTGCCGCTTTTCCTTCTCCGTTCAAGTTCCGGCGACGGGGTGAGAGTGGCATTGAAGTCAGCGAGCTATTCGCGAAGACGGCCGAATCGATTGACGAAATGTGCGTCATTCGTTCGATGCACGCCGACGTGCCGAATCATGAACCTTCGTTGCTGTTGATGAATTGCGGTGAGGCGCGCTTGATTCGTCCCAGCATGGGGTCGTGGCTGACGTACGGATTGGGAACCGAAAATCAAAACCTGCCCGCGTTCATCGCGATGTGTCCCGGCGGCTATCCGATTCAAGAATCGCAAAACTGGCAAGCCGGATTTTTGCCGGGCATTTATCAAGGCACGCACATCGACACACGGCACACCACGATTGAGAAGTTGATTGAAAACAGCCGCAACCGGTACGTCACCACGAGCCAACAACGTCAGCAACTCGATTTGCTGCTGGAATTGAATCGTCGCCATCAGCAGCAGCGTCAACAAGACTCGCAACTGGAATCGCGGATCCAATCGTTCGAGTTGGCTTTTCGCATGCAACAAGAAGCGGCGGAAGCTTTTGATGTTTCGCGTGAGCCGAAACACATTCTCGATGCCTATGGACCTGGCACGCAAGCGCGGCAGATTTTGATCGCGCGGCGATTGGTCGAACGGGGCGTGCGGTTCGTGCAACTGTGGCACGGCGCGGGGCAGCCGTGGGACAGTCACGACGACCTAGCGGTTAACCATCGCCGGCTAGCCGGCCAATGCGACCAAGCGATCGGCGCGCTGTTGAAAGACCTTAAAGCACGCGGCATGCTGGAAGAAACGTTGATCATTTGTGGCGGCGAATTCGGCCGCACGCCGGCGGTGGAAATGCCCAAGAAAGGCTCCAACCAAGGCAAGATCAACGGCCGCGACCACAACCATCACGGCTTTACCATGTGGCTGGCCGGCGGCGGCGTTAAAGGAGGTACGGTTTACGGAGCGACCGACGAGTTTGGTTTTAAGGCCGTGGAAAACCGAGTGCATGTTCACGATCTGCACGCCACGATTTTGCATCTGCTGGGGTTCGATCATAAACGGTTTACTTATCGTTACGCCGGGCGAGATTTTCGGCTGACCGATGTGCATGGCGACGTGGTTCGTGATGTGCTTGCTTAGCATGGTTGCGAGAACGACGAGCACCATTGCAGCGACGAAAAACCATCATGAATAGACCAAACATATTAATCATCCTTGCCGACGGCATGCAGGCCGACACCGTTGAACCGGATCACGTCTGCCTCACGCCTCATCTGGAAGCACTGGCCGGTCGCGGCATCCGTTTTCGCAACGCCCACACGACGTGCCCCACATGTTCGCCCGCGCGGGCCAGCCTGATGACTGGGCTGCTGCCGCATAACCACGGTGTGTTGGAAGTCGAACATGGCCGCGATGACGACCAATGCGTCCTGCGTACGGAGCATCCGCATTTTGCCCAGCGATTGTCGGAAGCCGGCTATCAAACCGGCTACTTTGGGAAGTGGCATGTCGAGCGGACTCAGGATGTCAGCCAATTCGGCTGGCGGGAGAGTGTCGTGAAAGGGGCCGCGCATGTGCAGGGGATTGGCAAGGGTGAAGCGGGACCCAAATCGTTTGAACTTGACGAGTCGCTCAGCGGTTACGTCGAGGGCCCACGAGGATACCGGCGGATTCTGCACTGGGGAGTTACCGATACTCCGTTGGATCAGCGCTATCCGGGACTCACCGTGCTTGATGCCGAACAGTTTCTCACTCGCCAGCTCGACCAGTCCGATCCCTGGTGCTGCTGCGTGAGTTTTTCCGAACCGAATGAAGCCTTGGTTGTCGGCCGCGAATCTTGGAATCGGTACGACGCCAACTCCGTTCCACTTCCCCAAAACTTTTTCGACGATCTTTCCGACCGTCCCAATATTTACCAGCGCGAGCAACAGATTGGACGCGACGTAACGGAACAGCATTGGCGCGCCGCTCGGGCCTGCTATTTTGGCCGCATCACCGAAGTCGATTCCCTTGTGCAGCGTTTGCTGGCCAAGGTCGAAGACGCGGGAAAGCTCGACGAAACGGTGGTCATTTTTCTTGCCGATCACGGGCGGTACGTCGGGGCGCATGGCTTCGACGCTCACAACTTCGGCGCGTTCGAAGAGATTTACAAGATTCCGCTAATCATGGCCGGACCTGGACTGGCGACGGGAACCAACTGCGGCGCGCAGGTGAGCATCGCGGATTTGGGTGCCACGATCTGCGGCCTGGCCGGCGCGGAACCAATTGCCGTGGCGGATTCGCGTTCGTTTCAATCCATGCTCGGCGCGCCCGATATCATCCCGCACGCCTTCGAAACGGGCTACGCCGAATACCACGGTACGCGATTCCCTCTGATGCAGAGGATCTTGTGGCAAGGCGATTGGAAATTCGTATTTAATGGCTTTGACTTCGATGAACTGTACAATCTTGATGATGATCCCCATGAAATGCGAAACCTGGCCGGTGATGCCGATCAACGGCAACGAATCGAATCGATGATGTCGGAAATCTGGCGGCGCGTGCGCGATACCGGCGATCGTGCCATTTACGAATCTCATTATTTTTCCATGCGGCTGGCCTGCGTCGGCCCCGACGCGGTTTAGCAAACCAATGAAAGAGTCGCACGTTATGAGAACAACGTACCAGGGAATTGCCGTGTTATCCGTGTTGGTCGTCCTCGGTATTGCTCCCTTAGCTCAGTCCGCCGACGCCGTCATCTTGGAAGTGTCCGCTGGCGATGCCGCGCGAAGGGACGTCGTGGTGGAAACCGCGTTGCCCGAGGCGCTTCGTGACGTTGGCCCGTTCAATTTCAGGCGAGTCGACACGGGCGATTCCGTTCCCATGCAAGTCGATCGATCGGGTACCGAACCACGAATTGTGTGGATCGTGAGCGGCGAATTGAAGGCGGGTGCCACGCGACGCTATCGACTGACTCCCACGGCCGACAAGCTGTCACGAAGTCGAATCAAGGTAACCGACGACAAAAAGCGTTTGCTGTTCCAAGTCGGTGACAAACCGGTGCTGGCCTACAACCACGCCACGGTACCTTCGCCGGATCCAAAGCATCCTTACTATGCCCGCAGCGGCTATATCCACCCGGTCTACAATCCGTCGGGCCAAGTCATCACCGATGACTTCAACCCCGACCACGCACATCAGCACGGAATCATGCTGGCCTGGCGGCAGATGACTTTCGAGAACCGCTCGACCAATGGTTGGGACCAAAAAGCCAAAGTTGGCGAAGTGAAACATTCCAAACTGGAGGCATTCGGTGGCGGTTCCGTATTTGGTTTCCTCAAGTCGCGGCTCGATCATGTCGACTTGACCGCGCCCGATGGAGCAAAAACCGCACTCCACGAAACCTGGCGGGTGCGGCTTTATCCGTTCGAGGATTTTTTCCTGTTCGATATCACCTCCACGCAGACGTGTGCCACGGACTCGCCCGTTTCGATCGACAAGTATCACTATGGCGGATTAATGATCCGCGGACACGCCGACTGGCATCACGATCACAGTTACGACTTCCTCACCGACCAGGGAAAATCGAAAGCCAACGGCAATCAGTCACGGCCGCGATGGGTCGATTTATTTGGTCCGATTGAGGGCCAAGTCAGCGGCGCGCTGCTGATGGATCATCCGGACAACTTTCGCTTCCCACAGCCGGTACGACTTCATCCGACGATGCCTTACTTCTGTTTCACGCCGGCGTCGTTGGGGTCGTTTTCGATTGAGCCGGGTCAGCCGTACATTTCGCGATACCGCTTTTGCGTTCACGACGGACCGCTTGACCAAGCCCTGGCCGACCGTCTGTGGCGAGATTTTACTGATCCACCCCAGGTGCGAACCCTGATAGAATAACCCAACCTTGGAAGCCCTACATTCAAACAGGTGCAAATCATGTTCGGACTCGGTTACTGGGAGATGATCATTCTTGCGGTGCTGTTCTTGGTGGTTGCCGTCCCCGTCATCACGGTCGTCCTTGTGTTGACTCTGATGAAACGGTCGAAGCCGCCGACGGAGGGCGAAGTCAGCCCGGGGAAGACAAAGCCGGAGTAGGCCCTTGCCGCAAGCGCCGCTCCATCTTGAGACGGCCCGACTATTGGATACTGTTCGGCGTCCAAGGACTTGGTTTTGCGCCGTTCGGCTTTAGTCGCTTGATGATGTCGTCGGTAATCTCCAAGTACTTGGCATTGCCGTCGCGAACGAAAAGCACATCTTCGTTGAGCTTCCGCTGAACCGCATTGCTATCGGCCGGATTGATGTCCGCGAGATCCGTCGACTCTTGAATCGAAGTCCGCTGGTCCCCCTCGTCTCGCAAAACGAGGTCGATATGGTTCTCGTCGGCGTACTGCTTGATCTCGTCGAGGATCAGCCGATAGGCATCAAGGTAGCATTGGGATTCGCGACCGCGAAATTCCTTTTGCATCACTTTCCTTGCTTGTTCCAATTCCCGCGACTTGTCGGCGATCAGCTTTTCCAGGATCGAGCGTGCCGTGGGGTTGTCGTTGATAGCCTGGGCGGCGTCTTGCAGTTGCTTGATCTCCGAGACGTGGTCTTTGATTCTCTGTTCGCACTGCTCGATGTCCGACTTGAGGCCTTCCAGCCGTTGTTTGAATCGCTCACTGGATTGGAAGATGCGGCCGACATCAACGACCGCGATGCGCCGGCTCTGTTTCCCGGCAGGGCCTTCCGTCGTGCCGGCCGTAGGTAACGACTGGTACCCCTCGCTCTCCGCGATCGCGGGCTCCTCAAGAACAACCACCTTCGCCCGCGATTCCAGTTCGTCAAAAAATTGACTCAAATCCTGTTCTCCGGCGAGCTGCTTCAACATGAGCTGCGGCCGAATAACCTCACGATGGTAAGAACTGACGGATAGATCGCGTACCTTTTCGAGCATGCCATACCATTCAACGGCGCTCAGGCCATACTTGCGAGCAGTACGTTCAACTTCCGCCGTGACATCCGCTTCCGAGATCGTGATGTTTTTTTCACGACAGGCTTGCTCGAGTATCATGCTCTTGACCAGTACGTCAATCTTGTCCCGGGCATGCCGTTCGATGAGGACTTGCACGACATCATCATAGAAGATCTTTTCATCGTTCACGTAGGCCACGACACGATTCTTACGATCGGCGCTTGCCGCGGCAGTCGGTGGTGTGGCGACCGTCGGCGGTGGTGCAACGCGGTTACGTGCTGTCGTGTTATCCGGCGGTGGAAGTTCTGTCGGCGGCAGGTCCGTTTGGACCGAGTCCTGCTGAGCCACGACATTCGTCGTTCCAATCACTCCGACCACCAAGAATGTGGCCATCGCAATCGCCACGCAGCCCATCCAATTCATTCGCACCATGGTCTTTCTCCTTTTGTCCAAGAGTCCGGAAATCCGTTCTTCGAGCTTCCAACGCGAGCTGAACAGTCCAACTCCACATGGAATGGGTGATGCTTGTGGAGCCAGTCTGGCCAGACGCAGCAAGAGTTCGCCGTAGCTGGGACCGTCCACCGTCTGCAATACATAGTTGTCGCACACTTCTTCGCGCGTGCGGGCAAGTTGCCGCCGCAGCATGTGGACCAGCGGATGCGGCCAGAAAATCGCGCCCAACAAGTGTTCACACAGCAGCAGCAGCAGGTCTCGCCGCATGACATGAGCCAGTTCGTGCAGCAAGATCGCGCGCACTTGCTCGGCTTCAAGTTGTTCGCAAAGCCCCGTTGGCAACACAATTCGCGGCCGCAGGATCCCGACCGTGATCGGCGACTTCACCGCGCTGGAACTGACGATTTGCGGAAATCGTTTCAGCGGATACTCAATTTGCAGCCGGCAAACGACGTCACGCAATGTTTCGCTCTCCACCGGTTGCACATTGCGTAAGCGGCCTTTTAGCTTCCACCAACTGCGCGCAATTCCCCACGCAAGTAAACAAACGCCAAACATCCAAGCCGTCAATGCGGCCGAGACAATTCGTTGCGTTGCGTTTGACGAAATCGCATCCGGTGGGATCGCAGCACTGGCCGACGACTGGGACGAGATCTTCAGCGATGCGGCTTGGTCTTCGAGATCATGTTTTTTGCGGCCATGATCCTCGTGCCCGTAATCAAGGGCCAAATTCATCGGATTCGCGGAATCGGCGGAAGGTGCCGCCGAATCAACCGCGGCCGGCGGCGCTGATTCTACGCGCACGCTGGCGGGGGCAATCGCCACGCACGGCGGGGCGCTAGGCCGCGTCTCTTGCGTTTCGCGATCGCCTCGCGTTAAATCACCGGAGCCGCGCGTCAGCGGTACGCTCACCACTGGAATTTCGATCAGCGTGACTCCGGCCATGTGCAATCCGGCGGCGGTCAGCGGGCAAACGAGCGTGCAAACGACTGCTGATTTGAGAATAGTATCGCGGGCAATGGCGTTGTGTTTGAGCAATCGCGCGGCGAGCAGGGCAATCGCCAGAACCACCGTACACTGGGCAACAACGTGAATCACGAAAGCCGCCGTTTCGTGCCGCAGCAGTTGATAGGCAAGATCGGTCATCGTTTCCTCCGTTGACGTTTCTTTCCCCGGGCTTCATCGATCATCGATTGAATGCGGTCGGCTTCCTCGTCCGACAGGCCGCGATGATCCAGTAATGCGGTAACCAGTTTCTCGGCCGAGCCGCCGCACAGCGTGTCCACGATTTCCATGACGCGCTGCCCGACGTTGGTTTCCCGTGGAATCGAGGCGGCATAGAAGTACGTGCGCCCCACCACCCGATGCTCAAGCCACCCCTTCTCTTCCATCCGGGCAAGCAACGTCCGCACCGTTTCCCGCGCGATCTCACGACGCCCGGCGAGCACGTCGCGCACCTCAAAGGCGGATACTTCTCCGCGATCCCAAACAATTTCCATGATCTCGCGCTGGGATGAAGAAAGTGGCGCGGGCGGCTTCCTTGGCATCGTGCGTCTCGCTGTGGTTACAGAGCGTCACCATAATGGTTACATCGTGTAACCTTGTCAAGTGGAGTTTTTGACAAGCGCACTCGATCGTTGCTTCCGACCGGCCGTTGGAATTGCGGGCGCGCCGTGCGCTGCTATCGAAGCACCTTGCAATTCGGCAATGCGCGTTGCAATTCGACGACGCTAGCTTCTGTCGCCTGAGTGGCGAACAGGTTGATGAACTTGAGATTCTTCAACGGACGTAGATGGCGTAGTCCTTCACCCGTGATCGGCGTTCTACTCAGGTCGAGTTCTTCCAAGTGCACCATGCCGCCGAGATGCGCGAGTCCATCGTCGTCGAGCCGAGTTTGGCTGAGATCAAGTGAACGCAGTTCAACCAAGCCGCTCAGGTGGCGCAGGCCGTCGCCCGTGATGTTGTTGTCGCTGCAGTTAAGGTTCCGCAGATTCGTTAGAGTTCTTAGCTGTGCCAGTCCTTCATTCCTGATTTTCGTCTTGCGGATTTCGAGTTCGCGGAGCGACGTCAGTTGGCTGATATGTGCCAGTCCCGCGTCGGTGATGAATGTGTTGCCGCACAACAGTACTTGCAATTGCCGCCGCTGAACCAGTTGTTCCAGTCCCGTATCGTCAATCTGCCGGCTGTTTCGGAAATTCAGCTTTGTCAGCTTGTTCAATTTTTGTGCCAGCCGCGCCAAGCCTTCATTGGTAATCCGGGTGCTGCTGATGTCGAGTTCTTCAATTTGAGTAAACGAGGCCAGTGTGTCGACCGCGGAGTCGGTGAGCCGCTTGTTGCGAAACAGGTTGAGCGAGCGCAGTCGAGTCAGCCCCCGCAAACGCCGCAGACCGGCGGCCGAAAGATTGACGTCCTGAAGATCAAGGGTCTCGACTTCCGTTAGCGTCGCCAGATGGTTCAGGTGGTCGTTGGTAATCGGCGTGTTGAATACGCCAACCGAAACCGCAAAGTCTTGTTCGTCGCTTGAGGCTGCGTCGGCCACGACTCTCGCAACGAACGGCTGACTGAGTTTCTTTTTGCCAAAAGTGTGATTGACTCGGATGAGTTTCTTCTCGCCGCCCCACATCATCACGGTCACCCGGGCATCCTCGGCGATCGCATAATTTGGCGGTCCCACGGTGCCCACGAAGACCGTCAACGGCACTCGCTTGATTCCCTGTTGTTCCGCCAAGGTCTTCAGTTTTTGCTCGCTGGAATCAAGATCGGCGGACAGCAGGACGACAAAGGCGGCCAACTTGCTGGCTTCATTGGCTTCGACGACGGTGTCGATTTGCTTGACCAAACTGGCCAATTCGTCGGTGATGCCGCGGGCGAAGATGCAAATCACCGGACGTTCGCCGTAACGTCAGCGATAGCAGAGCCTGATTCCCGCGTTCGGCCCCGTGACATCCTTGACTTCAAATGGCGTGGCCAGATCGCCGGGCCGTAATCCAGACGTTAGCTCGTCACTTTCAGCGCTGCCTGCAAGCGGCAACAGCATTGCAACGAACACCATGACGGATCTATTCATGATCTCCTCGCCGTATGAGGGGTCGACTCACTGAGCTTCTCTTTGCCAAAAGTATGCCGCCGTTTGGTGGACAAGCCTACAGCGGCAGATCGGACAAACTCATGTGGGAATAAAACGGGCAACCGAGACCTCAAAGCCCTTCGACTTCGAAGCCTTTGCGGTATTCGCGGCGTAGCAGTTCGTTCGCTTCGGGGAAATTCGTGACGGCCAGTTTTTCGGCGTCCCACATTAATGTCTTGCCGGGGAAGCGGTTGGCGACGACTCCTAGTAACAGGGCCTCGGTCAGTGGACCGGCGTAGTTGAAGCTGGCACTGGTCTCTCCCTTGCCCATGCAGGCGTCGACCCATTGGTGATAATGGTTGGCCGCTTGAATGTTGGGTCGTTTGTAGTCGCGGAATTTTTCTTCGGGGAACAATTTGGCTTCGCCCACGTGTGGCAATAACATCGTGCCTCCCTCGCCGACGAACAACGAGCCTTGGCCGGGCAGCTTCAATCCTGCGGGAAGATCCAGATCCTTGGGCGGCGCGAAGCCGCCGTCGTACCAGGTCCACAGCAGTGTGTCGGTCGTGTGTTTGGTGCCCGGGAATTCGTATTCGACTTTGTTTTTTTCCGGATGGCCGATACCGGTCGGCGTGCGGCAAGTTGTTTGAGCCCACTTCGGAGCGGTCAATTCCAACGCGGCATAAGGTGTGTCGAAAATATGGACTCCCATATCGCCGAGCGTTCCCGTGCCGAAGTCGACCAGCTTCCGCCACTGGCCCGGATGATAGACGCGGGGAACAAACGGACGCTCTTTCGCGGTGCCGAGCCATAAGTCCCACTTCACTGTATCGGGAACTTTCTCCTCGCCTTCGAACGCCCCGCCGTCGTATCCCCAATTCTTGTTCGACCAGGCATACACTTTACTCACCTTGCCAATGGCCCCGCCTTGGATCATCGCCACCGCTCGGCGATAAGGGGCGGACGAATGAACTTGGATTCCCATCTGCGTGGGCACGCCCTTCTTTTCTGCCAGCAAGCGAAGCTGTCTTGCTTCAAAGACCTCATGGGTCAGCGGCTTTTGGCAGTAGACTGGCTTGCCAAGATTCAGTGCCGACATTGCCGCCGGCGCGTGAGTATGATCGGGCGTCGAGACCACGACCGCATCGATTTTTCCCATGCCCAATTCGTCCAGCATTTCCCGGTAGTCGTGAAACGTCTTGGCGTTGGGATGCCGCTTGCCCGCGCCGGTCAGCCGTGCCAGATCGATATCGCACAGAGCGGCGACTTCGACATTGGGGTGCGAAGAGACGGAATTCAAATCCGATCCTCCCATCCCTCCGACGCCGATATGCGCCGTTCGCAGCTTGCCGTTTGGTGAATCGGCTCGGGCGCCCGAGGTCAATGCTCCGGCCGCGGCGAGCGCGCTGCTGGTGGCGAGGAAGTTACGGCGATTGAGATGAGATTTCATATTCATTGGCTCCAGTGAGGGGAGGATCTTCGTTCGATTCCCCTCCTTGATAAGGAGGGGCTAGGGGAGGTTCTTTTTCTTTCCTTCAGTCTTCATCATTCCGTGTTCGATATTCGATATTCATTTGATGTTGTTTGCGACTTGGTGGACGACCCCCTCTAACTCCCCCTTGGCAAGGGGGAGAACTGGTTCCCCTCCTTGATAAGGAGGGGGTTAGGGGAGGTTCTTTTTCTTTCCTTTAGCCTTCATCATTCCGTGTTTGATATTCGATATTCATTTGAGGCTGTTTGCGTCTTGGTGGGCGACCCCCTCTAACTCCCCCGTGGCAAGGGGGAGAACTGATTCCCGTCCTTGATAAGGAGGGG
>JAJDEH010000030.1 GCA_029259935.1 Planctomycetota bacterium | reverse complement strand
CCGGAAGAGGGAATTTGTGAGCATTACTCGCGTTTATTTTCTGGGCGAGAGGAGTTTGGATGGTGGTTTGGGCTGTTTGAGGTTGTGGGGCGAATTCTTTCGCGATGGAGAACGGGGCGACGGCGGCAGACTTGCAGAGTCAAGCGACCCCCACGACAATGGCATGTGCGGGTGGCGCGGAATGGTCGGAGTGCTGTGTCCACCCCATGTTCGCGCGGCCGTTCGGCAACTTGATCGGCGTTCATTCGACAGTCGCCACAAAACGGCGAGGCTCAAGCTTACTACCATTGCGGCGAGGGCGATACAATGGCGTTTCTTTCAAAACGTGTATTCACCAGGAAGTATTTGAACAAGGGACGGCACGGCAAGGAACGATCAAACAACTTGCAACGTTCGCTGCATTGCGAAGGCCTCGAGGGCCGTCGCATGCTGGCAACGATCTTTTCCGAGGGGTTTGAAGGATCCTTTCCGGCGGCCAATTGGTACGTCGGCAACAACACTCCGAACACGGTGGCGAAATGGGGCGACAATTCTGCTAAAGCGAACACAGGTAATTGGAGTGCGTTCGCCGCCGATAACGGCAGCGATTCCCGCGCGACGTACGACAACGACCTAAACACGTACATGCCGCGACGAAACATTTCGCTGGTTGGATACGAAACCGCGACGCTTTCCTTCAAATACTGGTTGAATTCCGAGTTTGACTGGGATTTCTTTGAAGTCAATGTGAAAGATCAGTTCGGGAATTGGTCGAACCTCCTTTCGGAGAGCGGGGATGTCAGCAGTTGGCGCACAGAAACTATCGACCTGAGTTCCTACGCAGGTCAAAGCGGCGTCACTATCGGTTTTGATTTCGTCAGCGATGAAAGTATCGTCCCGAGTGGCAGTGCTGGCGTATGGGTCGATGACGTTGTGCTTACCGCAGAATCTTTCACGCCGTACTTCTTTGACGCTCGAGTAACGAATCGTGTCGATCAGGATGGCGACGGTTATGCGCGGCAACTGGATATCGAGTTCGACGTCGACTCGAACGTGGCGGGAAGCTACTACGTGAAGCTGTACGAAGACGATATCTTGTTCGATGACTTCTTGCTCACCAGCCCGACCTGGAGCGTAAACGGCACCGCCCCTGACTATCACGGCGTGACGCTTTCAAGCGATACCTACGGCTGGAGCCACGGGACGGTCGAGTTCAAGCTCGAGTTGTACGATGCGGTGACGAACAGCCTCAAACAGACGCGGACGGCCGATGACGACCCCAGTTTGGGCAATGTTGATGTTGAGCTATCTGTCGAGGACGCGATGGTAACCGCATTGAGCTGGCGAGACGCGCTGGGCAATGTTATAAGCAGCGCTAACGCAGGTGCAACTGTTTACCTCCGCGCGGATGCACTTGGCATGGCGGGGCAAACAATCAACATTTCAATCTGGGAAGACGACGGGATTGGAGATGACCTGATAGTTACCAAGGCCATAACCATTGGAAGTTCAGGGTATGGGGCGGTTGAATGGACTGCATCGTGGCAGAGCCTGGACGCAGATGACCCGCAGAACATGTATTACCTTTATTATGCAGACGACGGCGTTTACTCCGGAGTTTCCAACACAGGCCATTTCTATATAGGTCCCACTCCGTGGTCCGCCAGTGCTAATGAGTATCGAACATGGCTATCGCGAGATTGGGAAGGGTCACCAGATTCGCCAGAAGGCGAAATCGAGCTTCGTATTGACAGGCGATTTGAAGATGGCGCGAATATCATTTCGTCGCTGCCGACGGTGGTTGTCATACATGGATGGACGGACCACTTTTATCCACGCGAAGTCGATGATGATACGTCCATGTACGACTTAGCTGAAGCGGCCTACTACAGTGCCGATTCTCTGGGCATGCAATTGCTTACTTTGGATTGGCACGAAGGTGCGAGTCGGACCGGCGTAGACGATGGAAGTGCTGAGTTGTGGATACCGGTTGTGGCTGAGGCAGCCGCTGCTGCGTTTGAAGTCATGGGTTTCCTTCCGGCTAATGTGAACCTTTTAGGACATAGCTACGGGGCAGTTCTTGCTGGGGAATTGGCTTCACGGACTCTCGGTGGTGTTAACACAATAATTGCATTAGACCCGGCCAATAATCATCCACTTGGAGGTGGAGGATACGATACTGAGTCTGTGGACTTCGCTGCAAATTCAAACTACTCGTGGGCGTTTCTCACAAGTCTGTATGGTTCCGGAGACACAGTACCAACCGCAGATGCGGCTTTCATGGTCGACATACTTGGAGATAGCTTTGCTGGGTTCGATAGCCATAGCCATGCGAAGACTCTGTATGAGGAGATACTGAGACGCAACAACGATGGTACTGCCGGGCTTTTTAGCAGAATGTTTGACCTGCAGGATGTACTAGCACACAGCGCTCCATGGGTGCTGAACCACGTCATCGTCAATGCCCTTACAGGTAGTTGGTCATTTACAGGTGATGGTTCCGGAAGTTACGAAGCGGTGTTGCACTTTCAGGCGAGCGAAGACGATTCGACGGTTACGCCGCTTAGTGTGGAATTTGTTAGTGGTGGCGGAAGTCTGGTGGAAATACTTGAGACTGCACAGTTTCCAACAGTGGTTAGGCACGAAATCGCAGACGGTTTACAACAGCGGGCGGTCGTAACATCTTTATCCGTGCAGTTTAGTGAAAATGTTATTCTCTCAACAAATGTGCTGGCTTTGCATAACGAAACGACCGGCTTAGATGTCGCGTCGAGCGACATCGTTCAGGGCTATGACGCAGTTACACACAGTGCTACCTTCACGTTCCCCGGGCTTGCTGATGGAAAACTCCCAGAGGGCCGGTACATCGCGACGGTTCTTGCAGGCGGAGTTGGAGATACTGGCGGAACTCCGATGCAGCAGGACTACGTGTTTTCGTTTCATGTTCTTGAAGGGGATTTAACGGGCGATGGCGACGTAGATCGCGGTGACGTCGCTCGGCTGCTGAACTACTTCGGGAGCACAGATGGTGCCGTTGTGGGCGACGGCGACCTTGACGGTGATGGTCGCGTTGGAGTGCGCGATTTGGTGTTGCTCCAACGGAACTACAACTGGCCGCTTCTTTCGCCCGCGGCGGCCGACGTGGTGTTGGCTCGCGCCGTGGGGCGGGAGCGCATTACGGAGTCTGCGCTGAACTTAAGGCGCGGAATCGGAGGCCTCGTCGCGGCGCGTTCCACGAGAGGCCAAGCTACACGTGTTGCGCGCATTACGGACGGCTTGCCTCGTTCCGACGCAACCGAGACATTTCTGCGGGCGATTCGCAGCGTAGTTCGTTCGGGGCGCGGATCGGGCACCATCGACGAGGAGCGCGCAGAATTCTGAACCGGGTTGGCTCGAAGAAAGTGTACCGACTTCGATGGGTCATCGGCATGGTTTGAACATGACGGCGGCAAGCGGTGGTAGGGAGATTTCTATTGCTGCTGGGCGGCCGTGGTGGCCGGGTTCTTGGGCCGTTACTCCTGGGCCGTTGCCTACGTTGCTGCCGGCGTAGTGTTGGGAGTCGGTGTTGAAGACTTCCTGGTACCAGCAGGCTTCGGGGACGCCGATGCGGTAGTTGTGCCTTGGTACCGGGGTGAAGTTCATGGCCGTTACGAGGTAGTCATCGGGATCGGCGGCGCGACGGAGGTAGGCTAGGGCGCAGTCTTCGCGGTTGTTGCAGTCGATCCACTCGAAGCCTTGGTGGTCGAAGTCGCGTTCGTATAGCGACGGCTCGCGGCGGAGTAGGCCGTTTAGGTCGGCTACTAGTTGTTGCATGCCTTGGTGGAGCGGCCACTGGAGCAGATCCCATTGGAGATTGCCGTCGTAGTTCCACTCGGTCCACTGCGCGATGTCTCCGCCCATGAAGAGGAGCTTTTTGCCGGGGTGGGTCCACATGTAGGCGTAGAGGAGGCGGAGATTGGCGAAGCGTTGCCACATATCGCCGGGCATCTGGTCTAGGAGCGAGCCTTTGCCGTGGACGACTTCGTCGTGTGAGAGCGGGAGGACGAAGTTCTCGTGGAAGGCGTAGATGAGCGAGAAGGTTAGCTCGTCGTGGTGGTACTGGCGGTGGATGGGTTCGTGGGCCATGTAGCGGCGGGTGTCGTTCATCCAGCCCATGTTCCACTTGAGGCTGAAGCCGAGTCCGCCGACGTAGGTGGGGCGCGAGACGGCGGGCCAGGCGGTCGATTCCTCGGCGACGGTGAGTGCGCCGGGATGGTGGAGGTGGACTTGCTCGTTGAACTGCTTGACGAATTCGATGGCTTCGATGTTCTCGCGGCCGCCGTAGCGGTTGGGGATCCACTCGCCTTCGTTGCGGCTGTAGTCGAGATAGAGCATCGAGGCGACGGCGTCGACGCGGAGTCCGTCGATGTGGTACTTGTCTAGCCAGAACAGGGCATTGGAGACGAGGAAGTTGCGGACTTCGTTGCGTCCGTAGTTGAAGACCATCGTTCCCCAGTCGGGATGCTCGCCCTGGCGGGGATCGGAATGTTCGTAGAGGGCGCTGCCGTCGAATCGCCACAGGCCGTGGGCGTCGCGTGGGAAGTGGGCGGGCACCCAATCGATGAGGACGCCGAGGCCGGCTTGATGGAGCTGGTCGACGAAGTACATGAAGTCTTGGGGCGTGCCGTAGCGGCTGGTGGCGGCGTAGTAGCCGACGGTTTGGTAGCCCCAGCTTCCGGAGAAGGGATGCTCGCTGACCGGCATGAGTTGGACGTGGGTGTACTGCATCCGCTGGCAGTATTCGACGAGGCGGTGGGCGAGCTCGCGGTAGGAGAGCCAGCGGGATGGGTCGGCGTCGTCGCGCTGCCAAGAGCCGAGGTGCAGCTCGTAGATCGACATCGGCCGCTCGAGCCAGTTGGTTTGCCCTCGGGCGGTCATCCAGTCGTTGTCGTTCCAGCCGTAGGTGGAAAGGTTGGCGACCTTGGAGGCCGTGCGGGGCGGGAGTTCGGCGGCGAAGCCGTAGGGGTCGGACTTTTCGAGCGTGTGGCCTTGGCGACGGAGCTGGAACTTGTAGATGGTGTTTTCGCCGAGGCCGGGGACGAAGAGTTCCCAGACACCGCTGGGGATGTGCTTGCGCATCATGTGGCGGCGGCCGTCCCAGCCGTTGAAGTCGCCGATGACGCTGACGCTTTCGGCGTTGGGCGCCCAAACGGCAAAGTTGACGCCAGCGACGTCGCCGATGCGGCGAAGCTGGGCACCGAGCCGCTCGTAGCTCTTCCAATGCGTGCCTTCGCCGAGGAGGTAGAGGTCGAAATCGGTGAGTAGATTGCCGAAGGCGTAGGGATCGTGCATGGTCGTCTCGCGGCCGGAAGTGTCGGCGGTGCGGAGCTGGTAGTCGTGGATGTCTTTTTCGGCGCGGGCCGGGAGGATGGCTTCGTAAAAGCCGCTGGGATGAATGCGGCGCATGGGCCGAGTGGCATTATGCGCGGAATCGACGACCCAGGCGCTGTCGCAGTCGGGGAGATACGCTCGTACGGCGAGGGCGCTTCGGCCTTCGTGGCTAATGGGGTGCGGGCCGAGGACGTGGTGCGGGTTTTCGTGCCGGCCTTCGACGAGCGGGACGAAATCTTCGATGGTGAGCGTGGTTCGCATTGCAGGGACTGGGGGCTGGGGATTGGTGGCTGGGGGGAACCACGCTGCGCGTGGCTTCGATGGCGCTCATCATTCATCACTGGGCAGCGGCGATTGCCCAGCGGTTGCGGCAGGCGGCGATGGCGGTGCGGAGTCTGGCTCGCACGGCGGGCCATTTGGGTTTTGGGAGTTCGTGCGGCGGGTCGGTTCGTTCTTTGGCGCGTTCTTTGGTGCGCCCTTCGCCGCGATCTTTGCCGCGATCTTTGCCGTCGACGGAGAAGCGCGACTCGTTGGATGACGACGACGCGGCGCTTTCGGTTCGCCACGTGCGGCAGACGATCGTGTGATAGGCGAGTGCCTGATCGACGCGTCGCCAGAGGTCGGCGTTCTTGACGGGAGCCATTTCGCCGAAGCGATCCCAGCGCCAGTCGTTCTCGCGCCATTCGGCGAGGCCGTAGACGAGGCCGTGGCGGACGTAGCGGCTGGTAGTGACGAGGGTGACGTGCGAGGGCTGGTCGAGCGCTTCCAGTCCGCGGACGACGGCCAAGAGATCGAGGCGTTCGCCCCGGGCGTCGGGTTCGCTGTCGGCCGCTTCGAGCCGGTCGGCACCGTCGGCCGATTGGAGGACGAACCGCCAACCGTCGCGCGAGGCCGCCACGCCGGGCGTTCCGCCGGCCGACTCGCAGAACAACACATACTCCGGATTCCGCACGTCCATCACCAGCCTCGAT
>JAJDEH010000290.1 GCA_029259935.1 Planctomycetota bacterium | reverse complement strand
GGACTTTCCACACATGCTCCTCGCGAGCCATCACGAATTCGGTCGCTTGGGGATGGTTCAGCGAAAAGCCGGCCACGCGGGTGCCGGCCGGCCAAGATTGAGATGTTTCGTCTTCGTGCACGTGCCCGACGAAGGATGAAGTTTGATTTTTGAAGCCAAGATTCTCGCGACGCAGCAGATGCCAGCCTTTTTCAAACAACGTGCGGGGACCGTCCTGAGCTAGCACCGACGCCACCTGGTCGAGCCGATCGACGGTCATTGAAAGCAATCGCCGAGCGGTGAGTCCAGTCTGGCGGCTGCTGGCCGGCGCGACGGAAAGCTCGTTGCGAATCAGCAATCGACCAGGAAAAGGAGAGTAATCGGGCAGATCGACGACCCGATTCGCGACAACAGCTTTCACTCGGTGCTACTCCGTTAGCTCGGCTTGAGGTCGTAATGCCGTGGGTGCCACTGGCTCCGGCAGTGCTTGGACTGCAATTTATCCACAATCGCAATTCTTCGGACAAGATCAATCCCGCAGGCCACTTTCGGCGAAAGTGGCCGACAGAACGACATGTCCACCTCGGCCCGTTAGAATTGAAGGGTAGCGGCAAGCATTTCCGATCGCATCCACACTTACGAAGATGAACACACGTCGTCGACAGCATCGGCAACTTTCCCTGAGCCGGGCGATTGGCTTTCGCGTCCTTGCGGTCGCGCTGGGCCTGCTGCCGTTTGTCTTCGCCGAAGCGGGTCTGCGTCTCGCTGGCTGGAGAGTGCCGGCCAGCGGCGATGATCCTTACGTCGCGTTCAGCGAGACTCATCCGCTGTTCATTCAGTCGGGCGGCGGCCGGCGATATGAGACGAACCCCGTCCACTTGGAGCTGTTTAGCTCAGAGGCGTTCCCGATCGTAAAAGCGGACCATGAATATCGGATCTTTTGCCTTGGCGGTTCGACAGTTCAGGGCAGACCCTATTCCATCGAGTCGTCGTTTTCGACTTGGCTGGAACTGTCGCTGCGCGCGGCCGACGATTCGCGGCAATGGGAAGTCGTCAATTGTGGTGGCGCGTCGTACGCCAGTTATCGGCTGGTGCCGATTTTGGAAGAGGTGCTGACTTATCAGCCAGATCTGGTCATCCTCTACACGGGTCATAACGAGTTTCTCGAGGCCCGCACTTACGAAACGCAGCGACAATCCGCGTTTGCCAGGTGTCAAAGGCAACTCGCGCAATTACGGCTGGTTCAGCTTAGCCGTCGTTGGGCCGCCAATCTGGGCCCGCGCGACCAGCCTGACGATTCCTCGAAGACGCAGTTGGCCGCCAAAGTCGAAGCGTTGCTCGATTATCGAGGCGGTCTGGAGCATTACAAGCGAGATGATGCGTGGCGGCGAGGCGTCGTCGAACACTATCGCGACAGCCTGGCACGCATGCTGGCGCTGTGCCGCGATGCTGGTGTCCCGGTCTTGCGGGTGAATCCGGCCTGTAACTTGAAGGACAGTTATCCCTTCAAGGTGACCGGCAGCGAGGACTTGTCTTCAGCCGATCAAGCGCGTTTTGACAAGCTATGGCAACAAGGCCGCGAGGCAGCGGACGCCGAACCGCAACAAGCGGCACATCTATTGGCCCAAGCGATCTCTGTCGATGACCGACATGCCGGAGCGCACTACGTGCTGGGACAATCGCTGCTGCGGCTTGGCCGCCTGGACGAGGCCAAACAGGAATTCATCCGCGCCAAGGACGAAGACATTTGCCCGCTGCGCATGACCGAACCGTTACATGAAGCACTGCGGCAGGTGGCCCAGGCCGGCGACATCGACTTAGTGGACATCAGGGCATTGTTCGAAGCTCAAACCGACGACGGGATTCCCGGCGACAATCTGTTCGTGGACCACGTGCATCCAACCATTCACGGCCACCAGATGATTGCGGCGCGGTTATTTGATCGTATGCAGCAGATGAAGATCGTGCGGCCTGGCAAGTCATGGAAGACTCGCCGCGATCAAGCCTACCAAGATCATTTGGCGACCCTGGACGCCGCCTATTACCTGCGCGGCCGCCAGCGATTGGAAGGATTGCGCCTGTGGGCACAGGGCCGAGCCAAGAAAGATCCCTCGGCCAGCGGCGAACGCTAGCGATCGGCTCTAGCCGGCACCGAGGCTCACTCGCTACTGAATACGCGTCACCAGCACGGCTAAACCGATCACGGCAAAGCAAACGAGGACACAGGCAATAAACCCGCCAACATCGAGAAAGCTGGGCCGTTGAAACTCGAAGCTGGAACCGGGAAACAGCTTTTTCGCCTCCAGTTTCTCGGGAGATGCGTAAGCAGCTTCCAAGTTCATCTCGTCTATCTTGTGATCGGGATCGACCGGTGTTTTCATCTTCGCGTAATAGCGGTCTAGCCCTTCCTTTTTGTTGCGGCGAGTGATCAAGCTGAAGAGGATCATCACCAAGAAAGGCGACACGATCTTGAGCGGCAGTTGCAGCGTGTCCAAGGTAGCATTGGTCGTCTTGGTTAGGTTGATCCCGAGCAATTCGTAAAACAAAAAGTCGTGGTTGAAATTTCCGACACCTTTAAACTTGGTTCCTTCGGGATAGGCCACGCGGACTTGTTCGGCGTGTTCGTCTAACTGCGTCTTTTCGCCGGTCGGCTGAGGCTTCAAATCCTTGAGTACGTTGCCTTCCCCGTCGACGGGCTGGACGCCGCTCTCCCAGTAGATGCTCTTTCCGCCCACGGTTTTGGTCTCACGGATCTCATCTCCGGCCGCGAGCGGCTGGGGCCGCTCGCCAGGCGATCCTTTCCAATCGGCGATCACTTGTTCGCGTTTTCGCACATCGGAAGGCGCGGCCTCCCGGGTCGTGGTGACCTGCGTCATTTCGTTGGTGCCCAAATAACTTGGGTCGGTTCGCAAATTGGGCATCACCACGGGAGCGGCCACGGGAATGACAAAGAACATAATTCCGCAGTAACAGACGGTAATCCAGGCCGCCGTGGTGGTGGCCCGTCGCCAGTACATACCAATCCAAAACGGAGCGGCAAACAGCACGCCGAAAATCCACGTCAATTTCAACTGTTTGAAGACATCCATGAAGAACAACGACATGATGACCGCCCCACCAACGACAATCACGCCCGTCAATCGCCCCACGAACAAACATTGCTTTTCGGTCGCTTGAGGATTGATAAAGGGAGCATAGATATTTCTTACCATTAGACCCGAGCCGACGATCATGTAGGCATCCACACTGCTCATCAAGGCCGCGAGCAAGCACGCCAGCATCAACCCCGTCAGGCCCGGCCCCAGCAATTCCCGCGAGGCGACGCCCCACGTCTTGTCGGGATCATTTATCAGCTCGGCCCGATCGGCAAACAGTGCCAGAGCGATCATGGCGGTTAGCACCCAGCCCACCGTGCAGATGCGTTTCAAAAAATTGCCCACGACCAAGCCGACTCGGGCGTTCATCTCGGTCTTGGCCGATCCCCCGCCGGTCGCGATGAAGTGCGGCTGAACGACGATGCCAATCAAGTTAATCACGACAATCGCCAGGATTCGGTGCAGCGGGAATTCACTCGTGCTGGTTGAGCCAACCACGGAGAAATATTCCTTGGGCAACTGTTCGTGCATGATCGCGAATCCTCGCATGATGCCCGCGCCCGATTCTGGTTCAAACTTGTCCACCAGCGCTTGCAGGCCGTAGGGAACAAGAATGATCGACAAGACAATAATGCAAATTCCCTGGATCAAGTCCGTAAAGTAAGCCGCCCGCAATCCACCCAGAATGCCGTAAGCCAACACCACCACGCCAATGATCGGAACCAGCAGATATTCAATGTCGTACTGCGCCCCGCCCAACGTGAACGAGCTGGCATTCACCAGCGGCGCGGCGACCTTGCCGATGGCGGAGAACATCATCGAGCCATAGACGATAAAAAATGAAATCCCAAACACACAATACGCGGCACCCATGGCCTTGGATTGGTAGCGTTCCACGAACCAGTCGCCCAGTGTCAAATGCCGCATCCGCCGATACCACACGCCGGTGATCCAGTAGAAAGGCGTGACAAACAGCCAATACATCACGCTCCACATGCCGCTCATGCCGCCGGTAAATGTCGTGCGGCCGGTGTTCACGGGATCGCTCGATCCGGTGCCCGCGCCAAACGCCGCGAAAGTCTGCAGCAGCTTGCCGAACGACCGGCCGCCCATGAAGTAGTCTTCCTGCTCCTTGATGCGCAACGAACTCCAAATGCCGATGCCGATCATCACCACGAAGTATCCAGCCAAGACGAGATAGTCAGCCAATTGCATGAGTGCGGTTCCAGCACGAGGGCAGCCGGCAAGTCGTTCGCCGTCCCTGGCGGGATGGGCGAAGAGGCTCGCGGTTGCCTGGTAACAGAAGTGGATTTAAGCGGAATCTCTTTATAGACGCTGGCCGGGGCGTCCGCAACAAGTGGGGGGTGCAACTCTTATTGCGACTTGAGCGATTCGAGGTAGGCCAGCAGATCGGCCAGTTGTTTGGGCGTCAAATTGTTGACCAGGCCCTGAGGCATCATCGACGTCTCTTGCTTTTTGCGAGCTTCGATTTCGTCGCGCGCGAGTTCGGCCGACAGGCCGTTAGCGTGCCGGATTCGTACCGAGTCGGCGCTTTCGCTGACGACGAAGCCGGTCAGCACTCGGCCATCCTCCATCGCAAAGGAATAGGTATCGAAGCCCTGGGCGATCTTGGCACTCGGTTTCAGCAGCGACTCGACCAATTCGGCCCGTTTGTATCGCTTGCCGATGTCGACCAGATGCGGCCCTTTCGGAGTTTGACCATCGGCGTAGGTATGGCAGGCCACGCACGATTGCGTTGTGAACAACTGTTTTCCTTGCTCGGCTTTTCCGGCGGTCTGGTTGGCTCCCGTGATCGCCAGGTCGATCGGCATGTTGGCGATCAGACTCTTGTCGTTGCTATCGACCTTCGGCAACACAATGACCGTTTCGGGCTCCGCCTTTGCGGCCACCTCGGCGGACGAAACGCCCTCGATCTTCACCTTGTGACGAGTGAGTTCTTTTCGCAGCAACTCAGCCGTTTGGGAATCGCTGTCGGCAACCGCCGTGCGAACGACGGCCGCGATGCGCGGGCTTTGCGACCATGCTTGGCGGTCGTAATAAGGACCGCTCGTGTCGGGGCGCGTCCCCCACCAGCCGCCTTTGTATTGGCCCTCTTGATGATAGAGCCGAATCAACGTCGTCAGAATCGCTTGGCGACGTGAGATTTCACGTGTCGCTCCCAACTGCCGAACCAGGCCGTCCACCGCCGTGTCGGCATGCATATATTTCAAGGCCCACAGCGCGCCTTCCGCCATTTCACCATTGAGCGCTTTCAAACAAGCCTCGACGGCGTTCATTTCCACCAGGGCCCGAACTGCCAGATGAGGAATGACCCGCTCGGCATCGGGCTGGGCGTGTGGTGCTTTTTTTGAAGGCGGTTCTGAATCCGAGGCGGGTGCACGACGGGTCCATGGCAGTATCGCTGCGGCCGACCGCGAGTCCGCCAAGCGCCCCAGACTGATTAGCGCCTGCGCCGTCGATCGCGGATCTTCACCATCCAGGTTGGCGACAAACAACTCCGAAGAAACGTTTTTCAGTTGCGACTTGCGATCAGTGAGCGCACGCATGGCGAATTCGCGCACCGCCGCATCCTTGGTCAGTTCGGCCAGAAAATCGTGCGACGCCGCTCCGTCGATTTGTTTCAATGTAAAGATCGCCGCCACGCGAGCGTAAACCGGTTGCGTCTCGTCCGACGCCAGGGCCCGCACCGAACCGCTAATGCCCTGGCCCGGTGATCCCGAACCGGCGGCTTGGCTGCGGCGAATCAGCTCGCGCTGGCAATGCAAACGATAGACCGCACTGGGCGATGCCAGATAGTCCACCAGTTCCGTACTGCTGGCCGTCTTGATATTGGGAAACGGCTTGGGCAGAAAATTCTTCGGGCGCAGTTGAGCCACGAAGCCGACGTTGACGCCGCTGAAGTCGAACTTGCCGTTCTTCCAACTGCTGACGTACATCAACCCTTGGCCGTCGACGTCGATATCGGTTGGCCGAGGAATTTTCAGAAACGTCTCTTGCTGGGCTTTAAACGTCGCGCCCTCCGGCGGCAATGTGTGACGGTAAACCGTGCTGGTTCCCCAGTCGCAGGTATACACCGCATTGGCATACGGCTCGGGCCAGCGAAGGTCATGCAAGAACATGCCGCCGCAACCCGATCCGCCGCCGTATTGCGCCAAGGGCGGCATGATCTCATCGGCGAAGTTCATATACAGCGACGGATAGCCGTACTCGCCCGATTGAATGATGTGACTCAAGCGGATGTCCCAGCCGCCGCCGTCGTTGGTGTTGTCGCGCGTAAAGATATTCATGTACGGATCGATGCACGCATCTAACACGTTCCTCAACCCCCAGGCATGGATCTCCAACTCGGTTCCATCCGGCCGCACTCGCACGATCCCGCCACCGCGACGATTGCGTGTTTTACCATCGGTTCCCTTGGCCTCGATCATGCCAAAGTCGCCGACCGCGATGTAGATCCATCCGTCGATGCCCATGCGAATACCGTTGGTCGTGTGATCCGCGCCCCGGCGATTGACTTCATCAGTGCTGATGCCGGTGACCAACGTCTCTTGGCGATCGGCCACGCCGTCGCGATCGTCATCATGAAAGACGCTCAACAGCGGCGGATGCAGCACCCACAGTGAACCGTCGTCGTAAACCAGTCCGCGCGGATGGTCCATTTTGGCGAACTCGTTCACTTGATCGGCCTTGCCGTCGCCATCCAAGTCGATGCACCGCAGCACCTTGCCGCCGCCCGGTTTCTTTCCTAGCGATCCTTGCTCGTCGACGCCCACGAAAACTTCGCCGGTGGCTGCCGCCGTGAGACAGACCGGATAGTTCACCTGCGGCGGTGCGGCGAACATGGTGACTTCAAAGTCGTCGGGCGCTTGCACATCGCCTACCGAACTCGTGCCGCCTTGCGGAGAGTCGATTCCCTTCGGCAATTCCGGCAAGGCGCGGTCGTAGGCTTCGAATTCCCACAGGCTGCCCCAAAATGCGGGCTTCGAACCGAGGAACGTCACCCGCAAAAAACGTGTATCGGGTGAATCGACTTTGTGCGGCGCGATCCGCGCGGCCTTCTTGTTCTTGGACTTGTCGACAATCGTGCGCCACTTCTCTTCATCCGCCGACGCTTCGACCTTGTACTTGTAGGCGGCTCCCGGCTTTTCCCAATGGATCCGCAGCGACTTGACGTGTTGCGGCTTTTCCAGATCGACCTGCCACCACTGGTTGTTCTGGCCGCCGGCCGCGCACCACCGCGTGCCAAGCTCGCCGTCCACCGCATGCCGCGCATAGTTCTTCTTATTAGACTCTTCGGATTTCGCCTTGGTCGGTTTTCCAAGAGCCAAATTGCCATCGCCGCAACAACGGCTGGCAGCCAGCGGTGCCGCCTGGCCATCGATCTTGATCGTGGCCAGCGAACGGATCATGTCGCTGGTTTCCGCCGTGGGCGTTTTGATCTCTGATTCGTTCAGCCGGTCCGCCGACCACAATAAACCGCGCGTCACCATATCCAAGTACTTGGGATCGGCCATGACTTCGTTGTAGTGGCTGAGCGTGGTGGCAAAGACGCGCCCGTTGCCGTATTCGTTCGTCCAAATACATGTCTGTGGCTTGCCGTCGTTGCGGCGACGAGCTTGGGCGAGCGGCGTGGCGTGGGGAAACAGCTTCACGGTGTGATACAGCTCGCCCTTGGGAGCGACCCACTGCTTGCCAAATCCGGCCATGATCGGGTGATCGCTCTTCAGATTCTCCACGGTGAAGGAATAATGCGCCCCATGTCCGGGAGACTGCACGCCGACAAAGTCGAACCACTTGTCGTTGCCCGTTCGATAACAATGCATCGCGCAGTGAATCAACACAGCGGGAATCCCTTCGCGATGCGGCCGCAAAATTCGCTCGACCCACGCTTCATCCCGCACGTTGGCAAAACACTCGTTGTGCACCACCACGTCAAACCCGTCGGCCCAGTTGGGATCTTCGTACAGCGAGATTCTCGCATTGGTGCTCTTCCCGCCCTGATGCACCACGGTCCACACGACATTGGCCCGCGCCGAAACACCTTTGGTCAAAATCAGCTTCTGCCGATCGTAGTCGTGGCAACAACCGCCAGTGACCAGCAGAGCCCGAATTGGTTTCTCGGATGTTTTCGACGCTGCCGATGCTTTCGCTTTTTTCGCTTCATCCTCGGCCAAGCCGTGAGTACAAATCGTCAACATGACGACCGACGCGAACAAACAACCCCAACCGACGACACGCCCACGAAAATTCCTATTAGCCATTAGCTCTCTTCTCTACAAAACTCTGGTTCAACTGGGGATGACTGAATAACAGCGACATTTGCCCCGCGCCACGAGATGATTCCTGGCGAAACTGATTTATATGGAAATCCATTATAGACTAACACGCAATCGGACCGGGCCAAGGATAGTCCGCCAAATCAGCGGCACCCAAAGCCAAGCGATTGGGCAGCATAAAATATCCGCCATCCCCTGCCCACGAGCAGCCCACGCCGAGAGAGTAGGCCGGACCAAGGAGCAAAGCGACGACGTTCCGGCACCCAAGTTTCAGGCAAACCCCGGACTGCCCGACCTGGCTTCACCACCGTTGCCCCAGGCCACGGTGATGATAGCCTGAAGGGCCCGCAACAAATCAGCCCAGGGCAGAGCGAAGTGGCGCTAGCCACGCAGCGCCACCCTGGGTCGCAGCCCCGACCAAGATCGCCAGCCCTGCAAGGGCGAAACAACCAACGCCCGGTCATCCTACAAAAGCGCGATCAAGCGAAGAGAGCTGGCCACAAAAATCACAAGAAGACACGAAGAGGAAAAACGTCACCGAACCGTGTCTGTTTTTTCGTGTATTTTTGTGCTTCTCGTGGCCAGATGCCGCGCCGTCGTATCGCCCCGTCAGG